>CANCPA010000324.1 GCA_947379895.1 Chitinophagaceae bacterium
TAAGGTTTCATCCCTCAAAAATGATTCATTAATATTCGATGAACTTATGCTTTTGTCTACAATATTCATATAGTGCGTTGTTTGAGAAAGATTGTATACGTTTGGTTTTACAATCTTCTCCTTCACAAACAAAAATCAGTACTAACAAGGTCATTATGTATTAAGCTTGCTTTCTTTAACTAATAATTCTGAATTAAAACGTTTGCAGTCAAAGTGAGAATTCAATGGATAAATAAAAAATGTTTGAAATTAAGTTTGAATAGAAATAATTTATGTTTATTCTTTTGGGATTGCAGCCTTTACTTAGATTCAATCAATTCTAAAAACTCATTTTCGGTGATAACTTTGATTGTATTTATTTTCTTCGCTTTCTCCAATTTACTTCCTGCATCCTCACCAACTACCAAATAGTTCAGTTTACTACTAACCCCGCTAACAATCTTACCACCTTTTTCTTCGGCAAGTGCTTCTGCCTCACTTCTTTTCAACTTGCTGAGTGTTCCTGTAAAAAGAAAAGTTTGACCTACTAATCCTCCTTCAACAACTGCTTCTTTTTTAATATTTTTAAGTTGTAGTCCCAATGATTCTAGTTGATTTAACATTATAATATTCTGTTCATTACTAAAAAAATGATGAATACTCTTTGCTACTTTCACACCAACATCATCCAATTGTTGTAGGTCTTCCTCAGTTTTCGATGTGAAGTCTAATAAATGTTCCACCGAATTTGCTAATGCTTTTGCAGTCGTTTCTCCCACAAAGCGTATTCCCAAACCATAAATCAATCTATATAATGGCTGCTGTTTACTTGATTCGATTGCAGCAGTCAAGTTGTCAATACTTTTCTTGCCAAATCCTTCTAAAGTAGATAATTGTGAAAAGTCGAGGGTATAAATACTTGGAATGTCTTTCAATATGCCCATTTCATAAAACTTCCGAACATTTGCCTCACCAAAGCTTTTGATATCCATCGCATCTTTACTCACAAAGTGAATGATTTTTTCAACTACCTGTGCAGTACATTCTATATTGATACAACGCCAAACAGCCTCTCCCTCTTCCTTAAACAGTTGACTCTTGCATACAGGACAGACAGTTGGAAATTGAATCGGCAACTCGGTTCCATCCCTTAAGTCAGGCAGACTCTTTACTATTTGTGGTATTACGTCGCCTGCCCTTTCTATTAATACAGTATCTCCAATTTGTAAATCTTTTTCTTTAATATATTCTTCGTTATGTACTGAAATGCTACTAACTGTCACTCCTCCTATCTGTACAGGGTCAAGCTTAGCAACAGGAGTCACTGCACCTGTTCTTCCAACTTGAAACTCAACATTTCTGAGTTTTGTTGTAGCCTGACGTGCCTTGAATTTAAAGGCAATTGCCCATCGAGGATGATGTGTTGTCATCCCCAACTTGTCTTGCAATGCAAAGTCATTTACTTTTATTACCATCCCATCTATTTCATAAGGAAGGGTATCCCGTAATTGTTCAAAATCATGCACATGTTTAATCACCTCATCTACCCCTGTTACAACCACTTTTTCTTTTTGAGGAGAACGGAATCCTAAGTCCCAAAGAAATTTAAGGGAATTAGCATGAGTCGTTAATATTTGCTGATAATCATTTTCATTCGTGTCATTAGAAGAAAATAAATCAATATCCCTTTTATGAGGAGTGGTTATTCCTTTTTGGATAAAGCTTATATGATACAAAAAGGCCTCAAGATTACGCTTTGCAACTTCTTTAGGATCCTTCATTCTTAAACTTCCACTTGCTGCATTGCGAGGATTTGCTAAAGGAGACAATCCTTGCGCTATAAGGCTTTCATTGTATTTTGTAAAAGAGTCTTTGGTCATTACAATCTCTCCCCTAATTTCTATTTGCTGAATTCCATACTTACTAAAAGGTGCCGACAAGGGAATAGACCTTATTTGACGAATATTATTAGTAATATCTTCACCCTCAACACCATCACCTCTTGTAGTGCCACGAACTAATAGGTCATTTTCATAGATTATGGATATGCTTGCACCATCAAACTTTGGTTCTATACAATACTCAATTGCATTTAAGTTACTTTGGTCTTTTGCTTTTCTTTCCCAATCATTTAAGTCATCCGCATCATAACTATTTTCCAAACTCAACATCGGAACAAGATGAGGGACCGTTACAAAACTCTTATTTATACTGCTTCCTACCCTTTGTGTTGGGGAATCGGGTGTAATTAATTGAGGATATTCAGTTTCTATTTTTGTTAAAGCTTGATATAGAATATCATATTCAAAATCGCTTATTAGTGGGTCATTTAATAAATAATAGCGATATTCGTGAAATCGTAGATTTTCTTTCAAAATATTAATATCCACTGACGAAATTTCTTCCTTTAAAGTTAATTTTTGCAAAAAAATAGTTGTTGCTTGCTTAAAAGCCCTTATTTGTGTATTATTGTACATATTCGTTTAAAAAGTATAAAGATAGTTATCGCTAGTATTCAAACAACTTTATTATGTATTTTTTACACAATAAAAAAAGTCCTTAATTTAGCAGACTTTTTTATTGTGCCATATAATAATAAAGCTTGCAAATCATGAGAAATAGTACAATGAAATCAACAAGAAAAACAGAAAGTCAACTCGTACAGGATCCTGTAAGGCTTGTAGAATCATACCCTAAAGTTCCTTTAACCGTTGACTGTGCAGTGTTTGGGTTTCAAGAAAATGAGTTAAAAGTACTACTGATAAGAAGTGACCTTGCCCTATATGATGGATTATGGAGCTTATTGGGAGACAATGTTCAGGATAATGAAGAACTTGATGATGCGGCAAACCGGATTTTGAAAGAAAGAACAGGGATGGATGATGTATATCTAGATCAGGTTCGTTCGTTTAGTCATCCTGCAAGACATCCAGGGGGGCGCGTAATAACTGTAGCATATTGTTCGTTGATAAATATACAACATCATCAGCTAAAAAGAATAGATAACGAACTACATTGGCATAATGTTCAATCATTAACGCAGATGGCTTTCGATCATTTTGAGATATTGACTCATTGTCACAAATGGCTACAGAAAAGAATACAAGAGCATCCATTAGGATTCAACTTGTTGCCAGATAAGTTTTCGTTAAGAGAACTTCAAAACCTGTATGAGGCAATTCTGAATCTTCAAATGGATAGAAGAAATTTCAGAAAGAAGTTTGCTTCCATGGGTTTATTGATTGATGTAAACGAAATAGAAAACGATGTGCCGCATCGCCCTGGTAAATTGTATAAATTCAACTTCGACAAATATGAGAAAAACAAACGTAAATGGATTGGGATAGACTTTTAAATAGTTGTTAGTTATATGACTTCTATTTAGAATGAAAAGTTTATCTTTTTTACTAATTTTTATTCTAACCACTAATAACTAACCACTAACCATTAATAAATGAAAAGACATGAACATAATTATCACCGGCGCATCAAAAGGAATTGGAAGGGCCATTACATTACGATTTGCGGCAGCAGGGCATACGGTATTGGTTTGTGCTCGAGGCGAAGTCGGATTATATAATTTGGTGGAAGATATCCAAACCCTTTATCCTGAAACGACTATCAAGGCATTGCCAGTAGATATGAGTAACAAAGAAGAGGTGATAGAATTTGCTAAATGGTGTTTACAGTTTGGAACTCCTGATATTGTAATTAATAATGCAGGTATGTTTGTGCCAGGTTCTATTGCCGATGAAGAAGAAGGTATCTTAGAAGAAATGATTACAACAAACCTTTACAGTGCCTACCATTTGACAAGGGCATTGTTACCATCAATGATTAACAATCAAAAAGGACACATATTTAATATATGTTCTATTGCATCAATTCAGGCCTATAATAATGGAGGCAGTTATAGTATCAGTAAGTTTGCTTTACTTGGCTTCAGCAAAAACCTTCGTGAAGAACTAAAACCAAAAGGTATAAAAGTAACTGCGGTATTACCAGGAGCGGCCTTTACTGATAGTTGGAGTGGGAGCGGAGTGGATCCTAAAAGGATAATGGAAGCAGATGATGTGGCCAAAATAATTTTTGCCGCCTCACAATTATCTCCACAAGCTGTTGTAGAAGACATTATATTGCGCCCTCAACTAGGAGATTTATAGGGAACTTTTACCACTAAGAAAACAAGGAAGAAACACTAAGATAACAAGGGTAATTTATAGTTAGAGATAACTTTGGAATGGATACAATTCAAATTAAGTAAGTTACATTTCGCAATAACAAGTTTTAAGACATAAAACTTATGACTTATTACCTATAACTTTCATTGTGTTCCTTGTGATAAAAAATAACAAACAACAAAAACAATCATGAGCAATCGATACAAACACCTTTTTTTTGATTTAGACCACACCCTTTGGGATTTTGAAACAAACTCTAAAGAAACGCTTCAAGATTTATATGATCATTATGAACTAAATACTAGAGGTATTAATGATTATGATGAGTTTTTTAAACGCTATTCTTATCATAATAC
>CANCPA010000325.1 GCA_947379895.1 Chitinophagaceae bacterium
ATTAAAAAAAGATGCCCCGAAACAAACCCGTTCCGAGACATCTTTTTTATTATCAAAATCCAACACTCATCACTCATCACTCATCACTCGTCACTCGTCACCCATCACACATCACCCATCACTCGTCACTCATCACTCGTCACTCGTCACTCATCACTCATCACTCATCACTCATCACTCATCACTCATAGTTCATAACTCCTCTAAAATCATCGTTAATCACTCTAATCATAAATCACTCTAATCACCTCTAATCACAAATAATCATAGTTCAGACACCCTTCGCTGTCATGCCGTAGGCATCTCATCGCAATAAACCCTTCAATAATAAGTCCCCAATGTATTTCAGGCATGAACACAAGCACTCATCACTCATAGTTCATAACACCTCTAAAATCCTCATACATCACTCTAATCATAAATCACTCTAATCACAATCAATCATAGTTCAGACACCCTTCGATGTCATGCCGTAGGCATCTCATCGTAATAAAGCCTTCAATTATAAGTTTTCAACGTTTTTCAGGCATGAACATAAAGCACTCATCACTCATAGTTCATAACTCCTCTAAAATCATCATTAATCACTCTAATCACCATCAATCACAAATAATCATAGTTCAGACACCCTCCTTCGCAACACCCCTTTAGGGGACGGGGGCTTAAAATCTCACAAAAAAAAGATGCCTCGAAACACCACTGTTCCGAAACATCTTATCACAACTTACAACGTACAACCTACAACTTATTACTTATTACAAGCCTCACTCATCACTCATATTTTATCAATCATAACTAACCACTAATAATTCACTTATTCACCATTATAATAGACTCTATCTATATTTTGGAATCGTAAGTTTATAGGGGTCAACTGAATAGTTTTCTATCCTTCTTGGTCTTTTGAATTTATCGAAAATAGAAAGTATCGACTTGTTTTTTTGTGCACGTACCCTAGCAATAAGTATTGCCTCGTCCTGAGTATAAACAATCTTTGTGACTTTTGTGCTATCTTCTCTACGTATTGTCCATTGACGATATCTTCGATATTCTACAACCTGATTTTTTTCTATCATTTTAGTAAATTTAAAAGAGTAATGAGTGATGAGTTAATGCTACTAACTCATCACTCAAATTTCATAACATATCACTCAAATGATTATCCTTCAACTGTAATCGTTACAATAGTGCTTACAATTCCAACTACTTTGTCGCCTTTAAGAAACCAAACTCTGTACTGCCTTTTTTCTGGTAAATTAGGAATCAGGTTTGGACGTTCGTCGATAAATGTTGATTTACTAACATTTGTAACGGTAGTAAATACGGTTTCGCTACCTCTTTTACATTCAATTCTTGCACCATCTGCCTGTCCCTTTAGGTATCCTCCAGCAATTTGTCCTGCACTACTTTTTGCTTTTATCTTTTGAGGTTGTGCTGTACTCCAATCAACAATGGAATCAGCACCGATAATATTCAAGTCCTTTCCAATAGCAGAAGTGTATTTTGGGTGGTTCTTGATTATGTTTACTAATTCTGTTGCACGTACAAAAATTCCGTAAGGGACAGCTACAGGTACAACACCCGGTAAAACAAAAGTCGGGAATGGATGTGCTACCGTTTCGTTGAGACCATCTCGAAGCTCATCCTTAAAAGCAATAGATGCATGATAGGAAGACAATGCTGCGTCATTGAATTGGGAGATGTACTTGAATGCATTTGTGTCATTCAAAAGGGTTAATAACTGTGTGATAGTGAGGGAGAAAAATTCACCATAGGTTACAACAATCTTGTTGTTGAAATTGATTAGCCAAGCCAACTTTCCCAAGTCGGTACTTGATAAATAATGCTTTAACATAAATCTAAATTTTTAAATGATTAAAATTAAACTTTGATGAAGGCTTTTATTAACGATATTTCTTTTCTAAAGGAAGGAGTTTGTCTTGTTAATAGATGTTTTATATAGATTTTCATACCTGAGTAAGGCTTGCCTAGAGTTAATCTTCACTTGCCTAGGGATAAAAATTGCTTTGCTAGGGTTAGTCTTAACGTGGCTAGGGTTAGAAATCGGACTTATAACCCTAGTCTTTGCTTGGCTAGAGTTAGAAATTGCATTCTAGGGTTAGTCTTTGCTTACTTAACCCTAATAATGACTTACATAAATTTGTTTTTTTATAAAAATCCATGTAAATCATCAATAATCTGAATGAAACAACAATAAAAACAAAGAACTGCTTTACAAAAAGTAAAAGAAATCTGTATCTGCGGAAAACGTTATGAACACCAAAGTATGGCAGATAACGCGAGATAACCTTTGAAAGTAAAATGGTAACTTTTAGTAAGCAGTTAAAATATTCGTTTGTAAGACTGCAAATGTAGATGCCCCTATTTTAGTAAAGCATGACCTTTGTTTGCTTTTAAAAATAATTAAAAATTTCTTTCCTGACCCTAGTCAACTATTAATAGTTTTAAAACCATATAGATTGGTTGAAAATTAATGAATGTCTTCTTAAGGAGGATATTTGTTTAACATAAATCAAAGCAGTTCAGCAAATCTCCATTTCTGTTATTTGATTAATTAGATTTAAAAGTTAAGGTAAAAGATTCTTCCAGTTAATGATTTTTCGTTTTTTGTTCTTTTAATTGTTAGCCTACTACAAAATAGAGGTGAAATCCATAAAATATTTCTATTAATTAAAAAAAATATCAATTAGCATGACAGTGCAGGACGGTATTTTTTTTACTTTTGCGATTATTTTTATAAAAATTAATTTTTGTGAGATTTTATTGAGAGTTACGACTTATTATGATTATATAATGAGCACAAATTAATTTGACATAAATATTAAATTAAGTATCAAAAAATGGAATACGTTCTACATATTTACTTTTTAAGCGAATTAAATGAACGCAAATAATTTATTATCGACTACCTACATCTTAATATTTTCAACTTTAATTGAAAACATCTTTTATGGTTATTAATAAAATTTATAAATACATTGAAATAAATGATTGTTCACTTACGCCTAAATATTTGCAACTTTCTAATGCAATAATTAAGGCTATTAAAGAAGGTAAATTATTGCCGGGAGAATCACTACCATCGTTAAATGAAATTAGCTTTGAATATGAAATTGCAAGAGCTACTGTGGAGAAGGGATATAATTATTTAAAAAAAAATGGTGCAATTGATTCCATACAAGGTAAGGGATACTTCATAAAAAATTTACAAGAACACGAAAAAATAAAAATCCTTATTTTGTTTGATCAACTAAGTCCGGAAAAAAGGTGCATTTACGATGCCTTAGTTGCCTGCTTACCAGAAACAGCACTTGTTGAATTATTAATTTACAATAATGATTATGGCTTTTTTAAAAAGCTATTAACTACCCGAATTAGACAATATACTCACTTTTTAATTTTGCCAAACTTTAAAGAAGGTGGCGAAAATGCACATGAAGTGATTAATCAAATACCCTTGGAAAAATTGATTTTGATTGGCCGACTAATTCCAGAAGTAAAAGGAGCATTTGCCACGTTTTATCAAGATTTTGGAAAAAATATATATCAATCACTCGAACAAGCAATTCCTTTATTGAGCAAATATCATTCAATCAAAATTATTTGTTTGGACTATGAATTATTTCCTACTGAAATTATTGATGGATTTATTAATTTTTGTAATCAATTTGCTTTTAACTATTATTTAATTAAGAACTTAAGTGATTTAGTAATTAACAAAGGAGATGTATTTATAACTTATGATGAAAACGACCTAATAGTTTTGATTGAACAAATCCTGTCAACAAATTTTAAAGTAGGAAAAGAAATAGGGGTAATATCATATAATGAGTCGGCATTAAAAAAAGTTATACTCAATGGAATTACTACTATTTCTACGGATTTTCAATTTGTGGGAGAAAGTGTGGCACAGGCTATCATGAATGGAACACAGGGGATTGAGGAAATGCCATTTAAATTAACGATTAGGGAGTCTTTGTAATAAAATAGAAGAAGAAAATTAGTGATTTTATGATTAAGAAATCATAGTGTTTATTCAAGGTAACCAATCTATTAAAATTAAATTGTGAAACGAAATCCCCGCATTTGCTACTATTTAATTATGAATTTCCTCTAATACTAATATTATTAGAAAATAATTTCTCTATTTCTAATAATATATTCTTTTAGCAGGACAGTGCATGACGGACGGTGCTTGCGTTTTTATATTATTGTACATTATTATGGCTTTTGGTGTAAATTATTTGTATTTTGTTTGAAAAAGTATGGAAACACTAAAAATCTGATGAGCAATGATTGTAACTTTTGAAAAAAAATATTGAATATTTTCGTTAATTAAACACTCAGAAAAATGAAAAAAGCGATGATGCTGCTTGTTATGAACAACCTTCGGGTTAACACAAATTTGAACGATGCTGCCTCTAAATGGAGCGGATTAAAGAAACTACCTATTTGCCTCTTGGCAATAATTGGTTGCTTGTTAAG
>CANCPA010000326.1 GCA_947379895.1 Chitinophagaceae bacterium
AAAAACAATTCAAATAGTTACACTTTTAATTTTGCAGGCAAGTATGATGCAAAGGGCTATGAGGTAATATTTACGCCAATTAAAGACGGGTCAACTAGGCTTGCACCTGTGGTTGCACAGGTTTCTCTCATCAATAATCGAATGAATGCAGCGATTACCTTATTAGCTACTACCACGAAAATAACCTTAAATGGGATGGTGAAAACATATACTTATGCTAGTCCTCCTATCAAAACAGCTGTTGCGCAACAGTTAATAACGGTAGTGAATACCACTTATAAGGCGGTTAGTGATAAGAATGGTCGTTTTCAATTAATTGTGGATAGTGCTACCAAACAGGTAATCGAGGCAAGTAGGACAGGATTTGTAACAACCGACACTACTTTCAAAGACCTTACCCGTGGTATCATCTCTTCTAAACAAGATAGCACTTTTGCTAAATCTAATACTGTAACGGATACGCTCTATATCTATAGTAACGATAAGCAAGTGATTAGTACTCTATTAGGGATGCCTGTCACTATATCAAGTAAAAGAGTAATTGATTCTGTTACTATAAGTAGTGTGAAAACATATTATTATTCAATTGGTGGCTATATAACAGTTCCAGATAATAATGTATATAAACTAACATCGAGCAATACTTATGGTAGCAACTTATATTTTACTGGCGTAACTGTTGGCATTGATGCGAATGGTGCGACAAATGCAATTCCTGTTACAGTCACAAATCATACCACTGTAGCACAGTTGTCTAGTATTTCCTTTAATGTTAGCACCCTCAATTTGCTTGCTTGGAATTATGCACCTGTACAAGTAAATAATCTTGTCTTAAATAAGGTGACGCCTACCGGAAGTAATATGACTACAGGGACTTTATCGGGCACCTTACTTCTCAATCCTACTTCTCCTACCTCAAATACCATTGCTCTTCCTATGGCAGATACTATCGGTGTTTCGGGTACTAGTAAGATAAGTACAGTCTTTGCATTGCCAAAGGGTACAAACATTTCTAATACTAGTTATGCAGTTTATTTATCGAAAAATAAAACAATTGCCCTGCCTAACATGAATAGTAACTTGGTGTTAGATTCTGTTCAGTTATCTGCTACAGGAATTGTGAATTATTCAAGCGCTTATGTAAAGTACAGCACTATTCAGGGTATAACCTGGATTAAAAGCACAGATTCGGTATTTGTAAATAACCTTTCCTTCGGAACAGATTTTGCCCTAAAAAGTTTCACAGTATTACAAAACCTTTCTGCCAATATCCAAAAAATGGGAATGACAATCAATAGCATTCAGATTAATGGACTTAACACCTCAAATGTTGCTTGGAATTTTGGCGGAAATTTGGCGGTCACTAAAAATGATACAAAGGCCCTTAGTTTCACCACTATGACGATGCCAAGTGTATCGAACGGTTATGCAATGTCTACTTCCTTAGGTATCTTGATGAAGTATATTCCACTTCAGGTCTTAAAAATTGTTCCGAGTGGTGCAACTGCTAGTTTGAGTTACAGTAGTATTATCAATTCGTATAATGTCAATTTTGCCATTACGCTTGATACAGCAGCAAAGACAACTGACTCTACAGAGAGTAGTGCATTCACTACAATTTGTGGACAAGTGAAAGGGCTTACTGGACAAATTAGTATACAATCTTCTAATTTAGGGTTTCTTGTAGCTGTGAGTGCCAATAAAGAAATTGATTTAAAGGTCGTAAAACTTGGGATAGGAAGTTTCGTTCTTAGCGTTGGTTCAGGGGCGTCTCTCGATTACATGGATAGTATAGTATTAGGTAAAAATGTATCAAGTACAGCTATCACTTATGATACTTCAAATACAAGTCCTGATAAATCAGATTGGGCATTTGGAATATCAGGCTCCCTAACCTTTCCTGCTGCTAAAGATATGAAGGGTGGTAAGGATACCGCATTAGATGGAACACCAAATGGAGGTGGAGGTATCATCTTGGTTTCTTTTAGCAAAAAATATGGTTTTAGGGCTCGGGTGGATACCTTATTTATGAATATCACCACAAGTACAATGACTGTCAATGCAGGTGGTTCAATGGTATTTGATGAAGTTAAAAAAGGATTCGCCGTGAATGCCTCCGTTTTGATTAATAGTATTGGAAAAAATCAGGGTAAGGGATTAGCAGGCACTTTTAAATATTACAGTTTTGCAGCAGGAGGTTTTCAACTAGGAGCTAGTATTACGGTCACAGCAGAAATTCCTGCAGGGCCTGTTACTTTCCACTCTTTGGGAGGTGGGTTTGACGTCAATACGAATACTCAAGAATACAATGTTTTCATAATGGGTGATTTAGGTCCTAAAGGTGTACCTGCAGATAAACTTGATGTGAAAGTGTTTTTGAATATCCTCTTCTCTGCCGCTTGTGATTATGTGCCAATTATTACCGGTACGGGTTCTGCAGTCATTAATAAGGATATTACAATAGCTACCGCGAATATGACCCTGGATATTTGTCATCGGTTTATGGCAGTAACCATTGACGCAAACGTAAATAAGGGCATGCCTATCCCTGCTCCATTAGATAAATCTGAGATTAAAGCAAGTGCCATCTTGTTTATAGCAGCCCCTTATGGTTCTCAACAAGGCTGTTTCCTTTTGGCAGTAGATATTAAGGCTAATATTCCTGTCATCTTGCCTAATGCAACTGCTGGATTCGGAATCGGTTATAATGCCTATACATCTAATCCGTATTTACCAAAAGATATCGCCGCCACAATGTCTTCATTTGTAGGTACCGGAGCATTAAATGGTATTTATGTAACTGCACAAGTTATTAAAACCAACAATTTTAATTTCGACTATCACATTTTTGGCGTAGGGGTTTACCTCTATTTTAATCAGAGTACAAAATTCAATATGAGTTTTTATGCTGACTTATCTGCTAATGCTAGTTTTCAATTGTCAGCCGCTTTGGCAGAACACGTAGATGCTGGTTTCGGTATTGATTTATGCGCCTTTTCTGTTGGACTTGGTGGTAATCTTGATGCAAACTTTAACATAAAAGGAGGCTATAGCAAAACAGCAGGTTTTAACTTGTCTGGAAATGGCAGCCTTCAAGTACAAGTATGGGGCGGTACGAGTGGAGCACAAAATATAGGTTGCAACGATTACCATATTGCTACTTGTAGTAAACAAGTTTGTTTATGGGGTCTTTGTACTTGGTGGGATTATCCATGTGGATTGCAAGTAAAAGCTTGTATCGGAGTGAGTGGAAGTTTCGGTATTCAATCAGGTAAGGCGCCATATTTCAACATCAATTTGTAAGAATTGCAGAAAGATTTGACAATTTTTCAAAGTTGTCAAATCTTTATTATAACCCCTTTAAAAAACAACCGTAATACATGACAAAGAATATAATGAATAAACAATTAATTTTATTTTGTTTCTGTTGCAGCTTGGTTCTTTCCTCTTTTTCTCAAATGTCAAGGGATTATAAGTACCTCATGTCCTCCTCCTCTCCTGTAGGTAATTTTATTTACTTGTATGGCGGGAAGGATTTACAAGATACTGTCCTACTTGCTGCAACCGATCATTTTGTCATAAAGAGAGTCGTCCTTCCCGATACAAGTAACGCAACCGCTATGAATTCAATGGATAAGTTTGCAAAGGAAGTGGGTACTGTCCGAAAGCCTACCACAAGTAAAGAGTTAAGAGCCGTTTTGCCTGCAAGTAGAATCAAGATGATGAAGGAGGTTTATAAACTTAAATCCGATCAAGAACTTGTCAATTTCATTCAGCGTCACCCTAATCCTATCAGCTACTTTCTTTTCTATGCGTTTTTAGATACTAGAATGGCTTTAGGTCAAATATTTTGTGATAAGGATACTAAGCAAGGCATGATTTATTTGTATGTTGTGTATAGGGTTACGAAGGACAAAAAAGAAACCCTATGGGGAAAAACTGTCAGTGTTGGTAAGCTTGGTAATTATAGATTATCTGCCTTCAAAGCTGTCAATACCTTCATGGATATTAAAGATAGCAGTGTGATGATGCAGTGGGGTATTCCATTGAATGTGAATATGGATGCCATTCCATTGCCTGCCAAAAGATATGGATTCGATAAAGGAGGGGAATTGTATAATACTTTTTTTATAACCAATCATCTAAGGGCCTCTTTGGAATATAGTATCAATGATCATTGGGAAAAACAAGAAGGTCAGTTGATACCTCGTTCCAATCAAATTGGGGATACGTTATTCTTTTACTTTTATAAGAATGCCCTGCCCGGAACTATCATAAGAGCAAAACTCACCATAGAGGATGAAGTATATAATGTAGGCAGAACCACTGATACGGTCAATGCCTTTTTGGTCACTAATAATACGGTTCCTACTATTACACACCTAAGCGCTATTGATACCCTTGACGGAATTTCCTTAACTTGGAATCAGTTACCTGAAAATCACTTCTTAACGGGTGTTCAGGTCATTAGATATGGTGATGCTGATATTGTTGATACCCTAGCG
>CANCPA010000327.1 GCA_947379895.1 Chitinophagaceae bacterium
CTCAATAAATTAGATAGCAGTTATCTCAATTTTGGAGAACTTGAAATATATGTTCCTGCGGCTCAAAACACAAAGGCGAAAGACTTGATGAGAGAATTAAAATATGATTTGTAATGACAAGACAAATAGTCATTGTAAAGGAAATTGAATTTTTAATTGTAATTCTCCCAAATACTCTATATGATTTTTTAAAAAAACACTTCAATTCCAACCCACTTTAAATTCGACTTTTCCTAATTTGGGCTACCCTTATGTTGTGAAATATGAATTTAGTCACAATATCTACTCTATAAAAGACTTCTTTGTATTTGAGCTTTTTGTGCGAATACTCCACCTTATCAGGTTTAAAGAAAAAATATTTTTTTTAATTGCAATGAAATAAGAAATAACACAGTCTATATTTATACGTATATGTCAAATGAGGTAAATGCCCTGATAGTGGATTGCATAGAAGGTAAAAGAATAGCTCAACGGGAGCTATATCTTCTGTATGCCCCAAAAATGTTAGGAATTTGCTATCGATATACCAAATCACTTGAAGACGCCGAAGATGTGTTGCAAGAAGGATTTATAAAAATATTTACACGTATAAAGCAATATAAAGGAGATGGTGATTTTGTAGGTTGGATGAGTATTATAATGGTGAATTCGGCGATTGATTATATCAATAAAAATAAAAGGTATAAAAATGATTTACAAATCACAGACATTCCCGTAAATGTCAAAAGCGACGAGAATCCTGAACTTTATATAGATACAAAAGACCTTGTAGAAGAAATAAGACGGCTTCCCTTGCTTTATCAATTGGTTTTTAACTTGATTGCTGTAGAAGGTTACAATCATTTGGAAGTTGCCGAATTGTTAAAAACAAATGTTAATACGGTTCGTAGCAGATATAGTAGGGCTAGGACAATGTTAATTACGGAGATTAAAAAAAATGAAGAATTACAACTGAATTAATATGCAAAACAGTTTTGAAGAGTCGGTTAAGCAGCAACTTTCTGAGTTTACTATCACTCCAAAAAAAGAAATTTGGAATGATATAGAACAAAGCTTAGATGCAAATAATAACAAAAGAAAAGCAATTTTACTTTGGCTTACTTTAGGATTATTGATTATTGGCTTGAGCGACATGGGGTACAATCATTTTTTTACATATAAACCAACTACTAATTCTCAACAATTAGTAAAAAAATCAGCCATAAACAATCGTCAACTAAACAATGCAAACTCAAATCTATCAATTTCAAAAAAGGTCAACCCATTAACTCAGGATAAAGAAAAAAACACCTCCTCTCCTACAAATAAAGCCACTACAGATAATAAAATCAGGTTGCCATTAGATGTTAAGAATACAAATAAATCAGTACGAATTAATGAGAAAAAATTCAGCGTAAATGATTTTTCAAAACAAACCAAAAGGAATAGCAGTGAACATTTCATCGAAAATACCGAGCAAATAAGTGGAAATAAAAACAATACTGAAACCACTAAAGGAACTAACTTTTTATTAGATACTTTTAGTAAAGCTAAACCGCTGATATCTCAAAAAATTGCAACAAAAGACTCCTCCAATCTAAACAATACTACACATTCAAATAATCATCAAATAGAGATTATTGCTAAGGCAAATAGCAGTAATGATTCAATGAGTGGGAAGATAGTTGACTTGACATTACATCAAAAAAAGAGTCGGTTTTTGTTTGAATTTGCTGGAGGAATATTGTCAATTTCTAACAATACATATAACAACTCAAATTTACCGTTAAGTACTGCTTCTTCAGGAAGTAGTAATACCACTTTTGCTGATATCAGAAAATCTACATTACAGCCCCAAAAAGGCATTGCCATTAAAATGGGTGTTATTTATCAGCAAGACTTCTGTAAAAGATGGCAATTTGAAACGGGGTTAAATTTTGAATATATCAAAAATCAACAAGCAGTAGGATTACAAATGGATTCAGCTTTATTATCAGACAATGGTCACTACTTTCTTGCAGGTAACAACAAGACAATTAGCAATTACGCTCATTATATTCAATTACCTTTAAAAGTAAAATATGAATTGAACCCAAATTCATCTATACCCTTTCACATCTTAATTGGTGGGAGTTTGGGATATCAACTTCAAAGTAAATGGTTAATCTCAGAAAGAAGTAACGAAATTCTTTACTATAAAAAAAGCCTAACGAATCATATATTATATAATGGATTCATTGGCATTGGAGCTACTTTAAAAAACAAAATTAGTATAGATATTATCGCTGAAAAAGCAATGTCGACATTACAAGAAAAAACGTACAACAGAAATTTACCAAGTATCATTTCCTTGGACATTATAATTCCAAAGGACTTAATTATAGTCAATCATAAAACAAAAAAGTAAACAATATGAAAAAGTTAAATTCGAAAAACTCAGTAATGCTATTTGCATTTTTATTAAGCTTCTCAATGCAAAGTTGCTTAAAAGATAAGGCAACAAAAACCTACAAAGTTTATGCACCTGTAACTGAAAGTTTAAGCAGCATTAAAAGTAAAATTAAAAATAGTTCGCCACAGAGTATCTCACAAATCGGGAAAATAAGTGTATTGAATAACTACATTTTTTTAGTTTCTCCCAATAAAGGAATTCATATAATTGACAATAGCAATACTTCGGCGCCTGTTAATAAATCTTTTATTGTACTTCCAGGTTGCTATGACATTGCAATTACTGGGAATATTTTATATGCAGATTGTTACAGCGACCTAGTGGCTATTGATATTAGTAACCCAACAAGTGTCAAAATTGTAAAGTCTATTCTGAATCAATTCCCTGATAAACGATCAGCATACGGTTATTTTGTTGATAGTACACAAGCAATTGTTGATTGGGCAATAAAGGATACTGTTGTTAAACAAAGTGTAGAGAATCCCAATGACTATATTTACGGACGAGGAGGCGGAATATATTATCTAAACGATATATCGGCAAGTGTAAATAGTAGTAGTAGTGGTAAAAATGTTGGAACAAATGGTTCGATGGCAAGATTTGCTATTCTTAATAACTATTTATATACTGTTAGTACCTCAACTTTGAGTTGTATTAAAATTGCAAACCCACAAGATCCAATCGTGGCATCTCAATTAGCTATTGGATGGAATATTGAAACCATTTACCCATTTAAGGACAAGCTATTTATTGGCTCTCAAACCGGAATGAATATATATGATGTCAAAAACCCTTCAGTTCCAGTTTATCTGACAGGATTCAGTCACGCGAGGGTTTGTGATCCCGTTATTGCAGATAGCAATTATGCGTATGTTACCTTACATACTGATGCAACAGATAATAACAACAACAATACTACTTTTATTTCTTTAAGGTGTACAGGAGGTACTACTAATGAACTAGATGTACTCGATATTAGTAATTTGAGTCAGGTTAAACAGATACAACAATATATCCTTACTCGACCAAACGGTTTAGGAAAAGAAGGAAATACTTTAATAGTCTGTGATGGAAGTGATGGTTTAAAAATATTCGATGCTAGTGACCCATCCAATCTCATTCTAAAACAAAAAATTGCATTAGCCAATACTTACGATGTTATCTGTATGGATGGGGTTGCACTTGTTTCTACTGCAAATGCGTTTTATCAATATGATTATAGCGACATCAATAACGTTAAGTTATTAAGCAAACTTTCTTTTTAGATGCTGATAAAATGTTACTACTCAGGTATTTTTACCACTAGGTTAATACGGTTTTGAACAAAGAAACACAAGGAAAAGTATAATTTTTAGCTGTTCAATTGTCAATTATTTTAAAAAATACTAGTGTTGCTTTGTTTTTTCTTCGTTGCCCTTGTGTTAATACCTCCTGAGTAGTAACGATAAAATTTATTTATGAAAGATTCATCTCATTTTGTACAATCAATTTTTGTTTTGCTGTTCAGTTGTTTGACCCTTTTTCCATTTGCCCAAACAAAGAAAGAAGGCATTAAATTCAATAGCCTAAATTCTGTGGGCATGTTGAATGGCGAAATGACCTCTAATTTTACCATGCAAACAATCAATGGAATCGCCTATAAAAGGTTTTTTACAGGAATTGGTGTGGGGATTGATAATTATGGATACCGTACAATTCCTGTCTTTTTCGATATTAGAAAGTCGTTTGGCAATAAACCCATTAAGCCATTGATATTTGTAGATTTCGGGATTGGTTTTCATTCTAAAACCGATCAATTGCCAGAAAAGTGGTGGAATGGCATGACTAATTATACAATTAAAAACAGTTTCTGTGGTGAATGGGGACTAGGTGTAGAAAAAGCAATAGGCACAAGCTCATTTTTTGTTACAGCTAGCTATGCCTTGAAAAAATTTGCCTACACTCAAAATGTTTATTGGGATTACGGTCCTCAAGGAACTACTTTAAATCGCTTTAATTTAAGCTATAATCGAATAGTATTGCGGATGGGAATTAGGTTTTGAAAATGAGAATCAATGTCGCTTAGTTAA
>CANCPA010000328.1 GCA_947379895.1 Chitinophagaceae bacterium
AACTTCTGCAAAATTTCAGTCAGTTCATTATTGAGGTCAATTCCCTTTATTTGTTGCAAGAGTTTTACGGCATCTACAAGCCTACCTACTTCCTTTCTACTCAACAACGCATCGTTAATAGAAAACTCAATATCACTATATCTATAATAAACCTGTTTCCCTTTTTTCCACTTTCTTAAATAAAGTCCATTGTCTTCTAAAGCATCCTTTATATACTTCCAATCGTCATTAAAAGTTCTTTCTGCAATTTGTTTATCGGATTCAAACTCTTGAACTATCACTTCGTTCAAACTTTGAAGAATCATTTCTTTCGTAAAGTCCTGCTTATCATTTCGCAAACAACCTTCTATAAAGTGGAGTCGAAACGTTTTCAGTTTAGTATTTACTTCCATAAGTGACATGCTATAATTTAGGGCGAACATAGGAATTAATTTAAAAAGAGATTGAACATTGCCCTTGCGAGAGGATAAATGTTTTTCGAAACTAAATCATTTCAAAAGGTTATTTATATAAATCTACTCAAACCCTAAAAAGTATCTTCCTGATAATGAATATTCCCAATTATTTAAATTTAAGAGGAGATTACGGAAAGCAAAATTCAAGATTTTGTGTTACGATTCGATTGATATGATAAAAAGGCTAAACATTTTATGCATTTTAATAGAAAAGAAATAACTTTTTGACAATTTTTTACAACTTTAAGATTAAATATTTCATTTTTTACCTTTTTCGAAAACGTATTGTTTAATCCATGAATTCGGCTTGCTATATTTATACATTCATTTAAAGAAGTATATGGTCAACCTTAAGATACATTTTATTTAAAACAAATGATTTACCTAAGAAAACATCTTGTTTTAATACTAAGCCTATTTGTAAGCATATCCTTTGCTCAACAAAAATCGGCCGACTCCTTGCTTATTGAATACAATAAATGTACAGTTGACACTACAAAAATTGATCTTTTACTAAGATATGCTAATTCAACAATTGGAGAAGACCCACGAAAATCTATTTCGTACGGCAAGATGTGCTTAAAAATGGCACAGGACAAAGGTGACTTACATCGTACCCTATCAGCCTATGAAACAATTGGCAAAGGGTTTCAATATTTGGGAGACATCAGAAACGTAATTTATAATTTTAATGAAGCGAATAAAATTGCCAAAAAATTAAATGACAAAATAGCTTTTGCATATCTAAATTTATATTATGGCTACCTATATGCTTATATGGGAAACTATAAATTGGCTATTGCATATTATAAAAATGCCATTGATTATTTTCAATTGTCTCCCGACTATCAGGGGCTTTGCATCTGCTATATCAATATATCGGATGCATTATATAACACTAATAAATTTGATGAATCTCTGATTTATTTACAAAAGGCAAAATCAATAAGTCAATTACACAATGACTATAGAATTGTATTTATCAATTCGAACTTTGCAGAGACTTATTTGAGAACAAATAAATTAGCACTTGCAAATGAGTATGCTTTAAAAGGCTTAGAAATTGCTAGTAAACAGAATAACCAATACATTATCTCATCTGACTATCTGATATTAGCAAAAATTTATTTCATACAGAATAAATTGAAGAATGCAGAATTATTTGCGAAGAAGGGGCTGACTATTGCACAAAAAACTTCAATTAAGAAGATTCTAATCGATTCGTATAGTATTTTATATCAGGTTTTAGATAAGGAAGAAAAATATAAGGAAAGCGCTTTGTACAAAACCTTACTTCTTAAAACTAAAGATAGTATTCAGTCTTCCATCAATAATAATCTACTTGAAGCCTTTGAATATCAGAAAAGAGATGAAGAAATTGCGGGAATGAAGGCAGAGGACATTAAGAAAAATACTGAATTGAAACAACAAAAACTGTTGATTGAAATTATAGCATTGTTACTTATCCTGGTTATTTGTATTGCTAGTTATGTTTTTTACTCACGAAATAGGCTTAAGAAAACAACATCAGAACTTAAGAAAGCTTATCAAGAAATATCAACAAATCAGAATGAAATTATCGTACAAAATCAGGAACTTCTGGTCTATAATGAGCAAATAATTACTCAATCGACGCACATTGAAGAACTTAATAATCTTAAGGATCGGATATTTGCTATAATTTCTCATGATTTACGTCGTCCATTTAATAATCTAAATAGTACCCTAAAACTATTGGTAGCAGGTAGCCTTTCTGAACAAAGAATTCAAACTATTATACCATTATTGATAAAAAGTATGTCGACGGTATCAGAACTTCTTGACAATTTGTTACAATGGTCTAATACACAATTAAAAGGAGAATCAATTGAGTACAGTACTTTTGAAGTTAATGATTTGGTTCAAATGCAAATTGAACTTTTCGAAACACAGGTTCAAGAAAAGCAGATATTACTTAAAAACGAAATCAATAGGAACACAACAGTATTTGCAGATAAGCATTTGACAGATATTGTTTTGAGAAACCTTGTTTCAAATGCCATCAAGTTTTGCAAAGAAGGTGGTATAGTAACTATCTCAGCAAAACAGCTACAGGATAAGGTAGAAATAAGTGTAAAAGACGAAGGTGTTGGCATTGTTGCAGAAAACATAGAAAAGGTTTTTCAGGAAAAGGGAAAATTTACTACGCTGGGCACAAAAAAAGAACAAGGCACAGGTATAGGATTGATGCTATGCAAAGATTTTGTTGAAAAACAGAATGGTAGTATTGGAGTTGAAAGTAAAGTAAATGAAGGGTCAAGATTTTGGTTTACACTTCCATCAAATCATCTGAACCAAAAGTAATAGGTAGTAAGATGTACCTTATAATGTAAAAATTAAAAATTCTAAAAAAAAAACTTATACCCAAATATCTATAACCTAATCCTAAAGACTTAAAACTTATTAATGACTAATAACCTGCAACACTATCATCTCCACGATTATCTGCAGTAGTTTCCTTCTTACCGTCAGGTAAAATTCTAATTAATTCTGTTCGTCCAATTGATATCCTTTTCCTAAAATTATATCCCATTTTTTCAAGTGCCCCCTTAGTATTATCTGAAAATGAAGGCTCAATAGAAATTTCGTCGGGAAGCCATTGATGATGAAACTTGGGCAAATTCACGGCTTCATCACCACTCATTTTGTAATCGATTATATTAACTAACGTTTGAAAAACAGAGGTAGGAATAGTGGTACCTCCGGGTGTACCTACAACAAGATAGGGTTTCTTGTTTTTTAGAACCAACGTAGGCGTCATTGAACTTAACATTCTTTTATTGGGCTGAATAGCATTTGCCGCTCCTCCAATTGCTCCATACATATTAGCTGCACCGGGCTTAGCACTAAAATCGTCCATTTGATTGTTCAGTAAAAATCCTGCACCACCAACCACTGTCCTACTCCCATAACTACCATTGAGTGTAGTGGTTACACTTACCATATTTCCTTCTTTATCTAATATACTGATATGTGTAGTTTGATCACTTTCATGAATTAAGCCCGCCTTAATTGAAGCCGAAGGAGTCGCTTTAGTACTATCAAAATCTTCCATTCTTTTTCTAAGATAAGCAGCATCGGTCAGGGTGTTAACTGGAACTTTCCAAAAATCAGGATCTCCTAAATAAGTGGCACGGTCTGCAAAAGCCCTTCTTTCTGCTTCCACCATCAATTGAACTGATTGTGGACTTTGAAATGGAAAACGACTGATGTTCCTATTTTCAATCATTTTCATCATCTGACAGAGTAAAATACCGCCACTACTTGGAGGAGACATTGATACAATTTCATATCCTTTATAATTAAAAGAAATTACAGCACGACTTTTTGCCTTATAATTTTTCAGATCATCCAAAGTCATGATTCCATTTCCTTGGCGCATTTCTTCAACAATTAGCTTAGCAGTCTTTCCTTCGTAAAATCCTCTTTCTCCATAGTCTCTGATTCTTTTCAATGTTTCTGCAAGATCTTTATTTATCAATGTGTCTCCTACTTTCCATGGAGTTTCCTTTACAAATGCACTTGGTTGTGTGCTATTAGCTATAAACGAAGACTTTGTTGCATTTAAACCATTTGCCTCCCCTTCTGTAATAACAAAGCCAAATTCAGCAATATCTATTGCAGGTTGAATAAGTGTTCTCATGGATAAGCGTGAATATTTTTTTGTTTCAAACAGTCCTGCAACAGTTCCGGGAACACCGCAAGCTAGATGTCCTTGTTGTGAAAGTTTTGTTTGAACATTGCCCTCATTATCCAAATACATATCCTTTGTTGCCTTTGATGGAGCTGCTTCACGAAAATCGATAGCTATATTTTTTCCTTCCCAACTATGACCAACTAAAAAACCACCTCCACCAATGTTTCCTGCACCGGGATAAACAACTGCTAAAACCCATTGAACAGCAATTGCGGCATCAAATGCGTTGCCACCTCTACTTAAGATTGTAGCACCCACAAGTGATGCAAGTGGATGTGCAGTAGAAACTGCCCCTTTATTGTAGTTT
>CANCPA010000329.1 GCA_947379895.1 Chitinophagaceae bacterium
AGTAAAAGAAAATGGCACAAGCCTAATCATCATTGATAATGCAGCGTCGTGGATGGACTTGATTACAAAGAATACAAATGTAAAATATAATGGTTCCTTCAAGGTGGGAACGAATTGGTTGGGTGGTGTTGCCTTCAATAAGGCACATCCTCTCTTCAAGGATTTACCCGTCAATCAGGGACTTAATTGGCCTTATGAGGCCGTTGTGCACAATGGAAATGAACGTTTGGGCTTTGAAATGGAAGGGGAAGAGTTAGTGGCAGGTAGCTATCATTGTTTCCCACAAAAGTTAGGTACGAGTGTAGGGATAATTAATTGCGGTAAGGGTAAAATCATCTTCTCCACACTTGATATTACTGGCAACTTACAATCGGAAGAATCTACATCGGCGGTGGCAAAGAAACTATTGTGTAATTATATAGATTTTGCTAACGCAAAATAAGTCTTTACCACTAAGGAAACAAGGGTAAATACTAAGAACACAAGGAATTGATTAAGGAAGGTCCCCCCAAAGCGAAACCTTCCTTTGGGAACAACTTACTTTGTGAGTTTACAACGTTGTTTGATAAAATATTAAATACCCTTGTGTCCCTTGATTTTACCCTTGTATTCCTTGTGGTAAAATCTATTAAGCATTTAAAAAATATGAATAGGAGTATCAGTTTAGGTGTGATTATTTTAGTATTGATGGGTAACTTTTGCTTTGCACAAGTACAGATTTGTGCTGCAAAAACATTTACCAAGCAACAATTGGATTCTGTTTATGCAACGGGTTCAGGCATTTCCGGTCCAGGAAAACCTGTAGAGGGTGATGGGTATGGTGGGATGTGTAGTGGGAAGCTTTTAACAGAAAAAGAAAGGGCAAAATATGCAAGCGGTCAAGTATGGAAGAGTGGATTGATACCACATATCAAACCCATTTGGGATGTGCACATGAGGGATGCTGTGATTGAACTGGGTGGAGATGGATATTATTATCTGACAGGTTCTACAGGAGATAATATTTGGGCTTATAATGATGGCGTAGAATTGTATCGTAGTAAGGATTTACAAAAGTGGGATTATCTCGGATTGGTTTGGAGTATTGAAAAAGAAGGTGGTTGGGAAAAGAATTGGAGGCAGCGTAAGAAACCTGTTCGAGCCATTTGGGCACCTGAACTCCATTATATCCATCACAATTATTATATCTGTTTGAGTATGCCTCCGGGAGGAATTTCTATTCTAAAGAGTACTACCGGCAAACCTACAGGTCCTTATATACATGCCACCGACCCAAACGTTCCTTTGATGGGCGGTGTTGGCCCTATAGAGCAATCTTTTTTGATTGACCCAAGTCTTTTTGAAGATACTGATGGCAAGGTTTATTTTGTACAAGGGCCTGCTGATAAGATATATAAAATGAAAGATGATTTGAGTGGCTTTGATGGTGACCCTATTCAAGTAGAATTATTGAATCCAACTACCGACCCGACTCTAAGAAGAGATACTGCCAATAAAGCCAATCAGCTTGGCTTTGAGGGTGCAACCCTTTTCAAACGAAATGGCATCTATTACCTAGGTTCAACCGATAAATATAAGGGGCGGTATTCGATGTGTTTGGCGATGTCGAAAAACATTCGCGGCCCCTATTCTATGCGGCATGAATCTGTTCCTTGTAATGGAGGAACAAAGTTTTTCAAGGCAAAGAATGGTGATTGGTTTACTTGTTTCTTTGGCGACGATGGAAATGCTCCGTGGAGAGAGAAACCTGGCATTATCAAGGTTGATTTTGAAAAGGATGGACGGGTGAAAGTGGCGGATAAGCAGCCTGATTTTATATTGTTGAAATAAGGGTTTTACCACTAAGAAAACAAAGTAAAAACAAGGAACACAAGGAGGATGAATAATCAGGAGCTTTTGCATTAGGAACACAATACTTATCAATAAGAAACACTAGGATTTAATCATCTAATTTATTAGAAAACCTTGTGTGCTTTGTTTTATCCTTGTTTCCCTTGTGGTAAAAAATAAATAGTATCAAACAGCTTTTAAATTAAAATGACAAATAAAATGATGAAAAGAACAATTGCATCGTTGATGATGATGAGTAGCCTTTGTCTATCGACAATTGCACAGACTCCAAAATTAACCCCGCCTCCGCAAAACAAGGGATTGCCTTACACCCGTTCAGCACGACCACGGGCTTTAGAGGCTTTGAAAGGGACGACTGCTTTATTTGTAGGAAGTCGTTATGCCTATATCAATGGATATAAAGTTCGGTTGGATACCAAAGATATCCTTCGGGCAGAGGCAGTATTGCAAAATGGAAAAGTGTTTTTACCTGAATCCTTCGCAACCGTATTGAATCAAAAAGAGATTCATCCAAAACCAATTCCAAAAGGCCTAGAGATTTTGCAATCTCGGTGGGTATATGAAGTGGATAGACCTGCATTTACACTTCCTGTTTCGGTAGAGAAAACGAATATTAAGGGGGCAGTCTATTTTTCTATAGATGACTTGGCAAAGGCTTTGGGCAAACAAATATTATTGACCAAAAGAGGATTGTTGTTGATTAGCAATAAACCGATTACCTATTCAGATTCAGACCCAATATTGTCTGATTGTATTGTAAGCATATTCGATACGCCCGAGAAATTGATGGACCCTGATATTGCCACACGTTATGTTCCTACTTTAAAGGCACAAGGCAAATGGACTGAACATGCCCGAGTGAAACCCGAAGACCTAAAGGCTTTGGAAGAAGGGAAGGAAACAGAATGGCCTGTTACGCCAAAGAGTCAATATGATTATAGTGGTTTCAATCAGTCATTATTAGGCAGTAAAGTTCCTGCACCGGGCGTTTATCCACGGTTATTGTTTAGTCCTGAAGACTTGCCGATGTTGAAGAAACACATTGCTGAAAATAAGATGGCTCAAAAGTCAATGACTGATATTGAAGTCTTATTCAAAAAGACTTGGTTTGACCCAAATACAAGTGATGGGAAATTGTTTGACAAATTAGCTAGTGGTGACTTTGATAAAAATGTACCTGCAGGAATGGGTACAAACACGTATGCTGTGGTGGGATTGACAAAAGACTTTAAACCAGGCATGCAGACTTCACATACCAATTATATTACGAATTGCCTCACCACAATGGCCTTGTATTGTTTGCTGACAGACAATGAAACTTTGGGTAAGAAAGTGGCAGATGCCTTGTGCAACTACTATATCATCGCGGATAAATTGGTTGAAAATCATTTGCGTACTTCAGATAGTGAATTTGGCATCAGTGGTGATGATGCAAACAATGCAGAGACTGCTTGGCGTGGAATGATTGGTATGATTCCTCACATGGATTTGGCCTTATCGTTGGATTATGCAGGAAAATATATGACTCCCGAGCAAAAGAAGTTCGTCCAATTGTTGATAGCAAAAGCTACTTATGGTCGTAGGACAGGTGGCGGAGATGGACCACGCAGAGGTTGGAGAGACATCAATCATGTTACTTGGCATTTGACACATCATCTCACAATCGCTGCTATCGAAGGTTTAGATGGTTTCGACCCCGAGGCTTATGCATCAGGTTGCGAATTGACTAGTGATTTCTTGGAGTGGGGTATTGACAATAAAGGTCAGATGTTTGAAAGCAATGGCAAGAGTGGTGGCGGATTCGAGTTTCAAATGCTTGCCATGATTATGCAGGCACGTAGAGGTGATAATTTGTTTGGACATCCACATTTAAGGAAACTATTGACTGCACAGGTATTTACAACTTCTCCTAATCGTAAGGAAACTTTGAGTAGTGGTACATGGGGTGGTAGTGGATTTACACTTTCAGGGACATCAATTTTAAAATCATTCTATCCTAAAGACCGTGCAGCCGACTTCTTGTTGCAAAATGGCTATTCCGATATAAATTGTTCTACATTCGACTTAGCCGATTATCGAACAAAATTAGAAAAGAATAGTCATGGTGTTCGTTTGCCTGGTGCAAATTACCCTGCATTTGTTTTCCCATTCCCTTATGTAACCGATTGGAAACCGACCACTCGTGCCGACCTTAAAATTTCAACTGATTGGAATACAGAAACTCACGGTATCCTTTCTACTTCTTCCGATAATACGGAGAATGCAACATGGCTTTGTTTCCATACACGTAACAATCATTACATCGGTTCGGGGCATCACCATGCAGATATTGGCATGTACTATTTCTCTGGTTTGGGTGTTAATTGGATTACGGAGTCACCTTCGCCGAAGGCCTATTCGGGGCGATATCACAATGAAATCATCATCGATGGCAAGGCAGAATCGGAAGGGCCTGCCGCAGGTGGCGATTATATTGGGGCAAATCTTCAACCTTTAGGAGCTTTTAGTTCGGAAAACTTGACCTATGCTTATACTTATCAATGGTGTACTCAAGTAGCGATGAAATGGGGTGAAGGGTTCAGTACCATAGATTCTTCTGTGGCAAAAGATGGTTGGGAA
>CANCPA010000330.1 GCA_947379895.1 Chitinophagaceae bacterium
CATGTTAGTTATTTATGGGATGATGCAAAAGCGGCGTCATTAGCAGGCGATGAGGTTGGATTACTCATCTATCGTTCCAATTTATTGGGAGCTGATTTAAGATTGACAAATTACGGGGGTGGAAATACTTCCTGTAAAGCAATGGCAAAAGACCCTTTGACAGGCGAATTGGTAGAGGTGATGTGGGTGAAAGGTAGTGGAGGAGATTTAGGTTCTATCAAAAGAAACGGTCTTGCGGCATTGTATGTTGATAAATTAAGAAGTTTGAAGAACGTTTATCGTGGCATCGAACATGAAGATGAAATGGTGGAATTGTTCAATCATTGCATCTATGATTTGGCTTCAAAAGCACCGTCAATTGATACCCCTTTACATGGTTTTCTTCCTTTCAAACATATAGACCACCTTCATCCTGATGCGGCAATTGCTATTGCAGCTGCTAAAGATGGCAAACAGATTACCAAAGATTTATTTGGTGGTAAAATAGGTTGGGTGCCTTGGCAAAAGCCCGGTTTCGATTTGGGATTGCAGTTAAAGCAATGTTTGGACGAGAATCAGGGTATCATCGGTATCATGTTAGGTTCGCACGGTTTATTTACTTGGGGAGATACTGCTTATGAAAGTTATATCAACACTTTGGAAGTTATAGAAAAGTGTGCAGAATATTTGCAAGAAAACATAGGGAAAAAAGCACCCGTTTTTGGTGGACAGAAATCTGCTTCTTTACCAAAGAATGAAAGACTTTCTCAAGCAGCTTCTTTAGCACCAATTCTTCGTGGATTATGTAGTAACTCCCCTTCAGGGGTTGGGGGCATGATTGGTCATTTTACAGATGATGACAGGGTATTGGAATACATCAATTCAAATGATTTGGATAGATTGGCACCTTTAGGTACTAGTTGTCCAGACCATTTTTTGCGTACTAAGATAAGTCCTCTTGTATTAGATATTGCAGCAGGAGATGATTTGAGTGATGTGGCAGTTATAAAGGCAAAGTTAACACCACAGTTTGAGGCTTACCGATTAATGTATTCCGAGTATTATAACACCTGCAAACATCCGAATAGCCCTGCTATCCGTGATGCGAATCCTGTGGTAATTTTATTTAGGGGGGTGGGTATGTTTACGTTTGCTAAAGACAAGCAGACTGCACGTGTTGCTGCAGAGTTTTATATCAATGCCATTAATGTAATGAAGGGGGCAGAGGCAATATCCGAATACACTTCATTACCTCGTCAGGAGGCCTTTAATATTGAATATTGGTTGTTGGAAGAGGCAAAACTACAACGTATGCCTAAACCCAAAGCCTTGAGTGGACGTATTGCTTTGGTAACAGGTAGTGCAGGGGGCATTGGAAAGGCAATCGCTAAGAAGTTTGTAGAAGAAGGGGCTTATGTGATATTAAACGATATGAATGCCGAGCGTTTGGCAACTGCGGGAGAGGAATTCCTAGGATTATATGGTAAGGATGCATACACTACTGCAGTTTTAGATGTAACTAATGAATCACAAATTAAGGCGTCAATGGATGTTGCCGCATTAGCTTTCGGTGGTGTGGATATCATTGTAAATAATGCAGGATTGTCTATTTCTAAGACTATTAATGACCATACCGAAAAGGATTGGGATTTATTATATGATGTATTGGTAAAAGGACAATTCTTTGTTACACAAGCGGCTGTTGCAGTGATGCGTAAGCAAGCAATTGGTGGTGATATCATCAATATTGTGAGTAAGAATGCCTTAGTAAGTGGTCCAAATAATGCGGGTTATGGAAGTGCAAAAGCTGCACAACTACACCTTAGTCGTTTGAATGCTGCTGAATTAGGTGGAGATAAGATTCGAGTCAATACTATCAATCCAGATGCAGTCATCAGCGATAGTAATATTTGGGCAGGTGGATGGGCCGAAGGACGTGCAAAAGCTTATGGTATCACAGTAGCTGAATTACCTGCTTATTATGCAAAACGTACCCTTCTAAATGAGATTATTTTACCAGTAGATATTGCAAATGCCTGCTTTGCTTTTGTGGGAGGACTTTTAAGCAAATCAACAGGAAACGTATTAAACGTAGATGGAGGTGTTGCAATGGGATTTGTTAGATAAAAAAGAGTATAACGTACAACTTTATGAAAAGAGTCGCTTTTACAATGAAACTTCACAACGGTCAATTGTCTGAATATAAAAAAAGACATGATGAGATATGGCCGGAGTTGGTGTCCTTACTAAAGGAATCTGGAATAAGTAATTATTCAATCTTCCTAAATGAGGAGGACAATACATTATTTGGTGTTCTTGAAAGTAGTGATGAAACTGCAAGAGAGAATCTAGCTAATTCACCAATTATGAAAAAATGGTGGGCCTATATGAAGGATATCATGGACAGTAATCCTGATCATTCACCTGTAAGTACTCCGTTGAAGGAAGTGTTTTTTATGCCTTGATTATTTAAATTTTACAATAAATAGTTGTCAGATGCTTATCAACAAACAATTAATTGAAGAACAGAATAGTTCTTTGCTTGCAAATCACAAACGTAGTTTTGATTTTGTAGCGGAAGGGGTTAATAACCTTGAAAGTGTAATTAACAAACTGGTTGCTTTCCAGATTGCCATCCCATCATGGGCACTTGGAACGGGAGGAACCCGTTTTGGTCGTTTCAGTGGTAGTGGTGAACCTCGTTCTTTGGAAGAAAAGATAGAAGATGTGGGATTATTACATGCCCTCAATCAGTCGAGTGGCGCCATATCCTTACATATTCCTTGGGATATACCTTCCGATGCTGCCGCTATCAAGACATTGGCTGCACAGCATGGATTAAAGTTTGATGCAGTAAACTCGAATACTTTTCAAGACCAACCCACACAGGAACTTACCTATAAGTTTGGGTCATTGCAACATATAGATAAGGCAATCCGAAAACAAGCGATTGACCATAATATTGAGGTAATCAAACAAGGGGATGCCCTCGGTTCAAAGGCTTTGACAGTTTGGTTGGCAGATGGTTCTTGTTTTCCTGGACAATTGAACTTCCGTGGTGCATGGGAACGTACTTATGAGAGTCTGCAAGAAATATATGCGGCATTGCCCGACGATTGGAAAGTATTTGTTGAGTACAAGGCATTTGAGCCTAATTTCTATTCGATGAGTGTAGGAGATTGGGGACAATCCTATCTATATACTTCTAAACTAGGGCCAAAAGCCTACACATTGGTTGACTTAGGACATCATTTACCAAATGCTAATATCGAACAGATTGTTAGTTTATTGATGATGGAAAATAAGTTGGCAGGTTTCCACTTTAATGATAGTAAATATGGCGATGATGACCTCACAGTAGGTTCCATCAATCCATATCAATTATTCCTGATATTCAATGAATTGGTAGAAGGGATGGACGCAAAGGGAATGAATCATGCAACTGATTTAGGTTGGATGATTGATGCGAGTCATAATGTAAAAGACCCATTAGAAGACTTATTACAATCTATCGAGGCTATTATGATTGCTTATGCACAAGCATTATTAGTGGATACAAAAGCATTGAAAGCCGCGCAAGAAATTAATGATGTAGTGGCCGCACAAGAAATATTACAAGCAGCATATAGAACTGATGTTCGTCCGATTGTTGCAGAGGCAAGAAGAGTAGCAGGTGGAGCGATTGCACCAATAAGCCTATTCCGTAGCCAACAAGTAAGAAAACAATTGGTTAAAGAAAGAGGAAAAAAAACAGTTGCAACAGGACTTTAAGAAGTGATGAAATATGGGTGATGAGTTTTAGGTAAATCCTTAATTCATCACTCTTTTTTTTGTTAAAGAAATGAAATAAATGTCATTTCATAATACAAATGTGTTATTGATTTCGATTGCCTTTAAAATCCTTTATAAATCGAACAAATTCTTCCCACAATTAATAAACCACATCATTTGCTTTTATAACCACTACCTTTAGCGGATGTTTTATCTAACGTTTGTTTCTAACTATATTCTCATCCCTACAAACTTTTTTTTGATGTTTTGTAGTGTCATTGTGGTTATTCCTGTTATCATCTCTTCTATTTATAATTTAATCACTCATATTCTTAATTACTTTTCTCACCTGTCACAAGTGACAAGCTTTCTGTCACAGGTGACAAATATTCTACCACTTGTGACCAAGTTGCTGTCACTAGTGACTAGTACTCTGTCACCTGTGGCGGACTTCCTGCCACGAGTGACAGTTCAATTGTCACCTGCGACAGGTTTTTTGTCACAAGTGGTAGGCTTATTGTCACAGGTGGTAGTACAAAGTAATAACTTGAAATCAGAGAGTATATAAATGATTGTGTAAACAGTTATTAGATTTTACATCTAGATTCAAAAATAATAATAAATTGATTAAGTATTAGCCCCCAATTTGCGATAGGCTTACTCCAAGCAAGTTCTATGTTTTTTATGGATAAATAAATTGATTT
>CANCPA010000331.1 GCA_947379895.1 Chitinophagaceae bacterium
TGTCGAAATCGGGTTGAAATGTAAGTTGCTTGCACTTCGACAGGCTCTGTGTGACAGTCTTGGTGATTTTCGAAGAGAATGACAATGAAATACTGTGTTTATGGTAATTCCCGCCACTATGAATTTCCTTAACTTAATGACATTGCCCGAAGGGATATTCGAATAAAATCATATTGTTACCCACATTTTCTACTCAACAATTATTTCGTTTTAAACGAAATCTGCCTTAACTTAATGACATTGCCCTAGCGGGATTTATCGAAGTGAAATTTTCAGATTAGAATTATCGGCTTAAGTATAAAGTGAATTTGTAAATAGTAGCTGCGACAGTTGCTAATACCTTATTCCTAAATTTGTTATTATTTTTTTCGTGGATACACGAACCTCGGCAGTCTGCCTCGAAGCCTATCCTCAAGTAGCGAAAAACTTTTATGCACCCCTTTGGTGAAAATGAAAGTAGAAATGGTAGCTTCTTTGTTCCTTTATATTATACAATTCAGCTAGATAGAATTTGCGATCTCTTTTCTTTTGAGAAATATATTAGAATAATATTGGCAAGTACCTCTCATTTTGATTGCGGATTTATACTAGTTTTTTTAATTGTTCATTTGTATAAAAGCAAACATTTATTTCAAGAAGTAATTGGAAAATGGGTATCTATTCAATTTGTATATTTTAGGTGTGTTTAGCCGATTTACTATTTAAGGATAAGCTAATAATTGATAAAAGAAATCGTTTTTAGTAAAATCAGGAAATACAAAAATGATTTAAAACCCATTCAATCCACTATTTTCGCACTGTTTCTAAATTGTCAATTGCTTTAAGTGAGCTTTCTAAAATTTAGTTATTAGTAACCTTTAAATTAGAGATTATGTGTTTGGCAATACCCGGTAAAGTTATTTCGATTGATGCGACTCTGAACGGTACATTCCGTAATGGTAAAGTATCTTTTGGAGGAATCGTAAAAGAAGTGAACCTCTCTATGGTTCCTGATGCAGTGATTGATGATTATGTATTGGTTCATGTGGGGGTTGCAATTAGTAAGTTAGATGAAGAAGAGGCCTTGATCACACTTGATTACTTTAGGCAAATAGGTGAGTTAGACGAGTTGGAACCTTATGATGAAGAACCTATAGCAAAAGAAGCAGAATAAAATGAAACATTTATCCGAATACAGAGACCCTGAATTGGTACAGCAGTACCTGAAAGAGATTCATCGCATTACCACTAAGCCGTGGACTCTGATGGAGATTTGCGGTGGACAGACACATAGTTTGGTTAAGAATGGCATATTAGAGATGCTACCCGAATTTATTACTATGGTACATGGTCCGGGATGCCCCGTTTGTGTAACTAGTGTAAGTGTGATTGATGAAGTTATTTGGCTTGCCGAACAGCCGAATGTCATCATCGGTTCTTTTGGTGATATGTTGCGGGTGCCAGGTTCACGAAAAAGTCTATTGGAAGCAAAGGCAGAAGGTGCTGATATCCGCATTTTATATTCTCCCCTTGAAGCAGTCAAATTGGCCAAAGAAAATCCAACTAAAGAAGTTGTTTTCTTTGCTGTTGGGTTCGAAACAACAGCCCCTGCGAATGCATTAAGTGTGGTACATGCACATCAAATGGGTATTACTAATTATAGCATATTGGCTTCACATGTATTAGTGCCACCTGCTATGGAAGCAATATTGGGCGATGAAGAAAATATGATTGATGCCTTTTTAGCGGCAGGGCATGTTTGTGCTATCATGGGCTTTGAAGAATATTTTCCAATCGCCGAAAAATATAAGACTCCCATGGTTGTAACAGGTTTTGAACCCGTCGATTTGTTGCAGGGTATTATGATGGCAATCATGCAATTGGAAAAAGGTGAATATAAAGTAGAGAATCAATATGCCCGTTCCGTACAAAGAGAAGGCAATCGAATGGCGAAGGAGACTATTAAAGAGGTATTTGAGGTAAGCGATAGAGTGTGGAGAGGAATAGGTGAAATTCCATTAAGTGGATACGAGGTAAACGAAAAATACAAACAATTTAATGCACGTAATAAGTTCAATATTGATATCCCATTTGCCGAAGAAAACAAAGAATGTATTAGTGGAGATATCATGAAGGGATTGAAAAAACCAAAACAATGCCCAAACTTCGGTACTACATGTAAACCCGAACATCCTCTAGGAGCGCCAATGGTAAGCAGTGAGGGGTCTTGTGCAGCTTATTATCAATATGCCCAAAACATAATTTAGTCATGAACGAAAAGATAAAGATGCAGTTACATTGCCCGATGCCGAAATTTGATTTTGAAGTGATTACCCTAGGGCATGGTAGTGGTGGATTATTGACTCATAGGTTATTACAAACGGGGGTATTCGACCTATTCAAAAACGATCATTTGGATCAACAACATGACGGTGCCATCTTGGAATTAAGCGGAAAGCTTGCTTTCAGTACTGATAGTTATGTGATTTCTCCCATCTTTTTTCCTGGCGGTAATATCGGCGACTTAGCCATTAATGGCACCGTGAATGATATTGCTATGTGTGGGGCTACGCCTAAATATTTATCTCTAAGTTTTATCATTGAAGAAGGGCTGACTATGAAGAAATTCTGGGAAGTATTGGTCAATATTAAAACGGCAGCAGATAAAGCTGGAATTGCCATCGTTACAGGCGATACTAAGGTGGTAGAAAAAGGGAAAGGCGACAAATTATTTATCAATACATCTGGTATAGGAGTCGTGCATCCAAAGGCTGCTATACATCATAATAGGATTCAAGCGGGCGACGCAATTATCATCAGTGGAAATATTGCAAATCATGGAATTGCCATCATGAGTCGCCGGCAAGGACTTGAGTTTGAAACAACAATTGAAACAGATTCTGCTAATCTGAATCATATTATCATTGCATTAATAGAACAATTTGGTTCGGATATTAAATTTTTGCGTGACCCGACTAGGGGAGGTCTTGCTTCGGTATTGAATGAAGTGGCAGAGTTGACAGGGTTGGGTTATGAAATCAATCAAAAGCAACTGCCTATTGATGCACAAGTTGAAGGCGCTTGCGAAATGTTGGGATTAGACCCTCTATATGTGGCAAACGAAGGATTGTTTGTGGCGATTGTAAAACAGTCAATTGCTGAAAAACTACTTGAACAGCTTAAGGCAGATGAAAATGGAGTAAATGCGGCTATTATTGGATATGTTACCGAAGAACATCGTGGAAAGGTGGTTATTAAGAGTGCAATTGGCGGAAAGAGAATTGTGGGCTACCTTACTGGAGAACAGTTGCCTAGGATTTGCTAGAGAGTGGTTAGTTGTAAGTATTAGGTTGTTGGAATTAAGTTTTAAGTATTGGGAGTTGAAACTTTGCGAAATTCTCCTTGCAGTTATGCGTTAATTATGTAGATCCGTAGCATTTTTCAATACAAGTTAAGCGTAGTGTTGATAGAAGTTGGGTGTACCCAAACTCATCCTAGCCGTAGTCCAATAGAAGTTAAGCATTAACCAAATGAAATTAAGCGTAACACAAATAGATGTTAAACGTAGTTAGATTGAAGTTGAATATACTCCAACTCATCCTTATTGTAGTCCAATAGAAGTAAGCGTAGTAGATATTTATCTACAGCGTAGTTCAATAGACGCTTAGCATTTTTCAACACAAGTGAAGCGTAATTCTTGTAGAAGTGTAACATACCCGAAATCATCCTTAAGGAAGTACAATTGAAGCTTAAGATTTTTTATCACAAGTGAAGTGTATTTCATGTAGAAGTGTAGCATAGCCCAACTCATCCGTAAGGTAGCCCAATAGAATCTTAGCATTTTTCTAATACAAGTTAAGCGTTTTTGATGTAGAAGTATATCATTATCCTTTCATGTTTAATTACATCATTACTCAAAGGACATCACCTATCATTTATATTTTCATTGACAATAACCCTATAAAAAAAGCCTCCCTTAATAAAAAGAGAAGCCTTTTTTGCCCATATCTAAACCTAAATCTTTAATTTTTGTCTTTCCACTTACCACTAATTCATGAATACAGTAAAAATTCCTTCTTCAGTATCACTCAAATTGGTTACCACTATGTTTGTCCAAGTATTAGGAATCAAAACGCCATTTCCAGGATTTACTTTCAAGGTCGAAGCCAAGTTGCCACCTACATTTAAAATAGACAAGATACTTTTATTTTGATTGGTAAGATACTTTCCTGTCTTCACTCCTTTTAAGATAATATTACCCCTAATTGCGATATTATACGTAGTTTCTGTTTTTGAGGAAGAACGGCTAAAAAATCTTGCTGAAATACTGTCAGATACTGCTTGTAATGGAGCATTTGTTTTTCCAATATGCTTTGCATTGCTTAATCCCTGAGAGGCGTAAGTCAATCTATTGTTTTTAACTATTTTTAGATGATCTCCCAAAATTGTTTCTATCTCATTT
>CANCPA010000332.1 GCA_947379895.1 Chitinophagaceae bacterium
ACCAATACAGGTTCTATCAGTCTCTCTGGGAAAGGAAGAGTCGCTTATGGTGGTGCAACAGGCGTATTTAATAATAGCGGCAGTTTTACCACAGATATGGATTTTAACTGCAAAGGCACGTTTAATAACCTAGCAAATGGGGTGCTCACCTTTACAGGTCTATCTACCGCAAGTAGTTATAATGCCATGCAAGCGAGTGTAGTTTTCAATAATCAAGGTGGAACCCTCAATTCTGCTCCCGGTGCTAAGAATGCTATTGGTATTTCTGGTATCAATACCTTCACTGCCGGCACAATTTCTCCTGGCGGCTCTGCAATTGGGGCAATGACTATTTCTGCTGTTGCACCCGTTACTTCTCCTATGGCTTTAAAAGATACTATTAGAATACAGGTAAATGGAGACAAAGCAGCTGGGACAGATTATGATAGATTGTCGGGTACTGGCGGTCTATCCTTTGACATCAGTGGGGCAACCTTGGATGTAACAGGTATTTTCAACCCTTCAAAAAAGGATACTATTACAATTGTCATCCCCGGAGGTGGTACTACACAAGGTACTATAAATGGTACTTTTGCTTCGGTAATTGGACTAGCAAGTGGATGGTCAGTTAATTATACTTCAGCAGGTGTTAAACTGGTTTACGACCCTACACTTCCGGTTAAATGGGTAAGTTTCTCTGCAATTGAGGAAAATGGTGTGAACGTTTTGACTTGGCAAACTGCTACCGAAACAAACAATAAGGGTTTCTATATACAACGTCAAACCATCAATGGAGATTGGACTAACCTTGGTTTTGTTGCTGCAAAAGGAAGTGCATCAAATTACAGTTTTGAGGATAATGCACCATTAGTGAACTGCTATTATCGCTTATTACAAGTTGATTTAGCTGGAAGTGAGAGCTATTCGCAGGTCGTGAGTATAAACAAAATCAAGCAATATAAATTCACAATTGCTCCTAATCCAACAACAGACAAGGTACACATCACTTTGCCTTCCAATAATAATGCTTCAAATAAAATGGCAATAACGGTGGTTGATTTTTCAGGCAAGCAAGTTCTTTCTAAACTAGTAGCTAACACTAGTGTTGATATGGATTTTTCAACTTTGGCAAAAGGAAACTATATCGTAAAGGTAGTTGCGAATAATAACGTTTTCACCGAAAAAGTGATTCGTCAATAATAAAATCAAGAGGGGTCAATAATAAAGGTAGTGGTCAACTTTTAATTAAGTTGACCATTCCTGTTTAAAGCTTTTATACATCATACACTCCTATTCCATTCTTCATTTTCCATTAACTGAAATTTAATTCATAATGACTTGCAGCAAGTGTAGATGTGTTTACAACGCATAAATACTTATTCGCAATGTCAAGCTTGAAATCACTTCCTGTAATCGTTTTATTTTCCAAAGAATTAACATTGATAATTGTATAACCGTTTGAACTATCTGATTTGTTGATGGCACGATAGAAACCTAGTGATGTGGCACCATCCACTATTGCATCGAATGAGTCTGTCGGCAATAGGGCACGTTCTACAATCATGGTATGACCACTGATTGGTACAATGCCAGTAAAGATTGATTGTTGTTGATTTCTGATGGTTTCCATGTCAAAAATATTTTCAACTTCTATAGGATTTGCTTTGTAATGCCTCATGCAATCGCCTAAAATTGCATACAATTCTTCCATAGCAGTTGCTATTACTAACAATACAGCAGAACTATAGGAAAACTTCGTGCCTTTATTTCCTTGTTGTGTAGTATTTGCCAATACGATGGCATCATAAAATGTAGTTACATCGGTCAAAACAGTCGCTAATGCAACGATGCCCGTCAAGTTGATTTTCAATTGCTCAATGGCATTTATCCGCATCATTTTATCACCTGTTTGAAAAGGCTTATGCCCATTTGGCAAGATAGCAATATAGCCGGGCGTTTTCTTTTTGAAAATACCTTGAATTGACAAATCCCATTCTCCAATTTTTCCAGGACTAAGCTCTGCCAATAAAATTTCTACTAATGCAGTAGAGCCTTTTTGAGTACCCCCTTGAGCCTTCCAAGTATTGTAGGCAGCCAATAAGGCAAGGTGAAAGATGTGATAGGACAAATAAAGTGGACCGAAGAATGCATCGGCCTTTCTTGCAAATAATTGGGCATCGGTGTAAGTAGAAATCTTAACTGCCCTTTTAAAGTTAACTTTCTTTTTACTGTAAAAAGGATTGCGACCAAAAGACCATCTCTTTAACATAATGACAATTTTTAAAGTTTTTAAATTTTGTAACTCTGCAATCTACCCTTTTCTACGGATAAGTCTTCTTTAATGTCTGTTTAATCAAAATAAATAAAATTTAGTCTGATTATTAGTCATTTTGTGTCATACTTGGCTCTTTTAATGGGCTAATGACTCTACTGAAATATTTTCATGAAAAATAATAAGTTTGAAAACAGGATTATTACGATGAAGTTTATCCCTTTGCAATTTGCCAAAGAGCTTTATATTTTTGAAATTTTATATGGAATCCTTCAATGAATAGATTTAATACTGTCATAAAATAATATTTCAACTTGAAATTTCTATTTGGTATCCTGCTCAACAAGGATTGTTATAGAATAGGTCTAATTGATGTCCTCCCAAACAAGGATTGTTATGGAATGGGACTATTTGATGACCTTCCAAACAAGGATTGTTATAGAATAGGTCTAATTGATGTCCTTCCAAACAAGGATTGTTATGGAATAGGTCTATTTGATACCTTCCTCAATTGGGGAGGCAATTGAACAGAAATCTACATATCAGAAAACTTGTCTCGCTGAATTTTTCCTCATACTTCTTCACGTGACTTTCCTTTTTTCAACTATCGTTACTATGGCGTAGAATGAGAATGCACCCGATTTTCCAACTTTTCAGAAGTTGGTTAATCTAAAGTCAAATCGTCTGTTGTTTAGATTGGACAACTTTCATAAAGTTGCCCAATCAAGGTTACCAATCGCTGTTACTAATTGTCATTTCTTACCCCCTTCACCACTATTATAAAAAAAATAGAAATTTTTTTCTTAACGAATAGGGGTAGCGAAATCGTTTTTCGTCATTTTAGTTGTAAGTGTTATTATTTAAGGGGCAGAGAATGCCTATTAGGAAATAATTAAAAAAATATTTTTTAATTTTTAAATAGAGAATAGGGGTACACTTCCTGTTCTTCGTCTTTATATAGATATGGAATGCTTGTCTAATAAAATGATTGTTGATATGAATAGTTTATTTATAAAACAGATAATGCTTGTCTTCTTCTTTTATATGGCTATTGTATTGGCAAATTCTATAAATGCCCAAACTATTTCTGCATACAAATTAAAAACAGTAGATAAAAATTGGGCAAATGATGCCAGGTATGTTTTCAATTTTAATAGATTTACTTTTCCCTATAATAAGGGTTCTACTAGTTCGGTTGTCTTAATTTCAGAGGGGCATAGATTTGTCAACTTTTCAAAAGTTGACAAATCTTTCAAGACCCCAATTACTAAAATAAATTTTTAATATTAAACACTCAATAAAATGTTACAAATAAACTCTCATCATTTCAACACGAACAATATGAAACAACAAACACGATTGCTTTGCCTCAAAAGAAATTTGGGAAAGCACTTTGCAATGCTGCTAACGCTGATGTTGGTGGCTGCTTTTAGTTATGGACAAATAACTTACACGTGGAAAACTAGTCCTGTTGATAACAGTTGGACTAACGCTAGTAACTGGACACCTTCTTCAGGTTCGAGTACACCTGGTACTGCTGCATCTGATATTGTCGTGATTACTTCAGGTACACCAACGATAAGTAGTGGAACTTTTACTATTGCAAAAATAACGGTAGGAAATACTGCCTCTACTCAAGGAACGTTGAACATAACAGGAGGGACTCTTAATGTTTCTGGTTCGGCTAGCCCTGTTACAATAAGTGGAGGTGTCATAAATAATTCAGCTGGAACATTAAGCATTACAGCATCTGGTACAACAAATGGGATAACATTCGGAAATCCAACTAGTGCAACTGCAGCAAATACTGCTGGCACTGGCTATTTTGGTGCAGGTGCTTTAAGTATATCTGTTGCAGGTGCTAGTAACTATGCAGTAAATTTCTCGAATACTTCATGGACATCCCCGACTGTTGTACCAACAATGACTTTTAATAACCCTACAATTTCACTTCCTTCAGGTTCTTCTGGTGCACTCATAAATGTAGCTGCTACTTCTGGAGGTACTACAAATGGACAAATATCTGGTTCAGGTGTTACATTAGCAGCAGGTTCATATTATTTAATCAATCAATTAGGGGCAGGTTCTGCTTCTGCTACAGGTGTAGGCACTAACTTAACTATAAATTCTGGTTGTACGCTATCTTGTACAGGTAGTACCACGACAGCTTCTTATGGTATAAATAT
>CANCPA010000333.1 GCA_947379895.1 Chitinophagaceae bacterium
AATACTGAAGTGAAACTTTGGGGTAAGTGTAATCCTAATGAGAAAATCACGATTACTACATCATGGAATAAAATTATAAATAGTGCCAATGCCAATAGCAAAGGAGAGTGGTTGGTTAAAGTAAAAACTACGGAAGCGGGTGGTCCTTACGAAATAACATTCTTATCAAAAAAGGAGAAGGTCGTGTTGAAAAATATTTTATTCGGTGAAGTATGGTTATGTTCAGGACAGTCGAATATGGAAATGCCATTACATGGATTTACCAATCAACCGATAAATGGAAATAGTGATTTTTTAATGGATGCAGATAATAACAATATTCGGATGTGTAAGATTGGAAGAATGGTTGCAACTACGCCTCAAGATACCTGTGTTGGGCAATGGAAGATTTCCTCAGCAGAAAGTGCCGCAACATTCAGTGCTGTTGCGTATCTTTTTGCAAAACAATTGCACGATAAACTTAAAGTACCAATTGGGGTTATCGCTACTTCTTGGGGAGGAACAAGAATTGAGCCTTGGATGAATTTGGAATCTTTAAAACAATTCCCTGATGCTTATAACCGTGCTTCTCAACCTAAAATACTACCTCATTTGCGTCCGGCAAGTTTGTATAATGGTATGATTGCCCCCTTTGTAAATTATGTAATAAAAGGGGCAATATGGTATCAGGGAGAATCTAATATTCCTAACTACAAAGAGTATTCCTCATTGATGAAAGGAATGGTAGAGGGGTGGAGAAAAGATTTTGCTGTTGGAGAATTTCCCTTTTATTATGTTCAAATAGCGCCTTATTATTATTTTAAGAGTAGTAATAACGATGCGGCTTTTTTACGTGAAGAACAAGAAAAAGCAATGTCCATCATCCCTAATTCGGGAATGATTTGTACGCTTGATATAGGGGAGGAGAAGTCAATTCACCCTGCCGAAAAGTTTTTAGTTGCTAAACGATTGGCAAGTTGGGCATTAGCAAAAGATTATGGGTTTTCAGGATTATTATACAAATCACCGTCTTACAAAAACTTTACAGTAAAAGATAGTCTTGTAACTATCACTTTTGATAATGTAAGTGTTGGATTCACTTCTTATGGAAAGTCTGTTGATTGTTTTCAAATAGCAGGTAGCGATAAAGTATTTTACCCAGCACAAATTACTACAACTAAAAACAATGAAGTTTTAATAACATCTGCTAATGTAAAATTTCCTGTTGCAGTTCGTTATGGGTTTACTAATTTCCCAACTACAAAAGGCTATTTATTTAGTACGATTGCACAGCCTGTATTGCCATTTAGAACGGATAATTGGGATAAGTAGCGAACATTTAAATTTTTTTTTATTATTATCCTATTGACAAATTTTTGTGGTAAAAGTGTTTTTAGCATATAGAGTTTTGAAAGTAGTCATCATAAATCGGATTGAATGTATGTTACTTGCATTCAATCCGATTTCAAATAGCTGGTAATGACATCTTTTTTTGAAACATGGGTAAATGGATTTAAAAGACGAAGAAATCAACTATTTTGTTTTACTCTTGCTGTCATCCCGTAGGGATTTATCCAAAATTAAAGAACTGTTTATTGTGTTTGAGATCCCTGCGGGATGACATTCGAGAAACCTTTTTTTGTTGTAAATACTGTCATCTAACAAACTTGAGAAACTCTAATTACTGCCTCAAACTGACAACTTTTTGTCGGTCAGTTAGCTTAACTTAATGATTGACCTTTATGTGTGGAGCGCCACTCAGCATTTGAGTTAAAGGAATCAAATAATTTGATTTACTAATCTATTCAGATAACTTAAAGTAGGTTGAACTTAAATAAACTTGCCTAAGCACTGCCTCAAAGCGTTTCTATTCTCAATTTAAAAAATTGTGAACCCACCAATAAGTGAAATAATAATTCAATTCTGAAATTGATTTTGTAATTTGAAATTTATTGGTAATATTTTATCTTTTTAATATTAGAATTAAAATCCTTTTCTTTGTTTTAAGCTATTTAGTTTTAAAAATGATTTTCTATTACATTTTAATATCAGAGATTAAAGAAGAATATTGTTTAGGAAGTAGGAAAACGTCACCTTTCAAAGGTTTCAATCCTTTTTCGCCTATTTATAGCACTTTTATAATAAAAAAGCTACAACATGACAAAAAATTGGATTAAAAATAACGAAAGCAATTATACCTTCTCAATTGACAATAAATTGATTGGTACAATGGAAATTTCTTATTTATCATCTGAAAGAAAAGCTTTTTGCCAAATTGGAAGTCATAATTTTTCTATATCACGAATTGGCTTTTGGAAAAGTATGATCGAAATTAATAATGATAAAGGAAAGTTGATTGCTAAGGTTTATCCAGAAAAGTGGTATGCGAATTCATGGATATTTGAATACAATGAGAATAAATATAAAATAGTTGTTAGAAATAATCCGTTAGCAGAATATGCAATTATAGATAAATCAATTGAACAAGTTGCGTATGGATTAACTTCTGAAAATGGAAAGTTGAAAGTTAAAATAACAACAAGTCGTAAAATTTCAGATTATATATTTGATTATTTATTATGGTATTTATTTGTACCTATAGCAACTGAAAATATGGGAGATAGTTTTAGTTTTTTGATGATACAGAACTAGTATAAGTTAAATTTGACAAATAATCTCTAAGAACACAAGTTCAAGAATGGGAACTTGTGTTGAGTTAACTAAACAAACCCTATTCAAAAACTTAATATTTATTACTTAGATTAAATAACATTATTTTTTTTCAATTTATAGAAGATGAGAAAATTAGTTTTTTTTATGCACGCTTCATTAGATGGATTTGTTGCAGGACTCAATGGCGAAATGAATTGGATTCATTTTGACGAAGACATGTTTGACTTTGTTGCAACAATGACAGCACAGGCAGATACAGCGCTTTATGGAAGAGTAACATATGAGATGATGCAAAGCTATTGGCCAAATGCAGGAGATAAACCAAATGCTTCTAAACATGACAAGGAACATTCTGCTTGGTATAATAATGTTTCTAAAATCGTATTATCTAATACAATTAATGAATCAGTGCTGAAAAACACTGTTGTAATTAATGATAAACTTTTTGACAAAATAAATGAAATTAAAAATCAAGAAGGTAAGAATATATTAATATTTGGAAGCCCAAGAGCATCGCATTCATTGCTAAATGAAGGTCTTATAGATGAGTTTTGGGTGTTTGTGAATCCTGTCTTACTTGGACAAGGGATGCCATTATTTAAAAATATTTTACAGGTAACAGAATTGAAATTTGTAGAGTCAAAAATATTTTCTTGCGGTGTAATTGCACTTCATTATGAGAAAATACTCAAATAGTGAAATGGAATTGAGTCCTATATAAATTTATTTCAATTGGATGTAGCAAAGTTTTGTTACCTGTATTGGGCATCGAAGAGTAATTAGCTTTATCCTGGTAATTGTTGTATTCAGCTTTCCAAATTAAGGTTTTTACATTTGTATATATTTTTTCATTAGGGTATTAAGTGAATTTATCAAATCCACCGGCTTGTTTGGATTCAAGCAACATTAGCATTGATTAGTTAGAAATAGCTTAGGACATTTACGCATTACTGTGTAAATGTCTTTTTTGTTTGTAGAGAAGATTTCTGAGTTGATTCAATATTGCTAGTAGGGCAGCGATTTGGTAACTTTTAATAAGTTGCAAAATCTTCTTATGTTAGAAGTCCCAAATGCAGATTAACCAATTTCAAAAATGTTGGCATATCGTGTAATCATTGATTTAAAAGACTCAAAGGAAGTGGACTATATGAATTAGCGTAGTAACACAAAGCTCATGTAGGGAGTCATGCGTTTGTGTGTGCAATAAAGTCATAACAGGTTTTGGCAATCGGCAAAGTAATACTATCTAAATACAGGCTATCCCGATGTTGTTTTCCAATTTTGATGGCTAATGGATAATTACCTCTTGTGGCTGATTCAAATGAGTTTTTGAAAAGACTCCGATCACTTCTTGACATAATTCTAAATTAAAACTTAAAACTAATAATAAATCTTTGAAACTAAGAAAACGAGGAGGTTGTGTGTAATAATGCTTATTTAGATAATTGAGGGCGCAAAGAATGGCTTATATTTTAGTGAATGGTAAATACTTTGGAATAACAAAAAAAAGACGCAAATAATTTTCAACTATGTGCTTTATTTAACGTTTGCGTGGAAAAGATGCATTAATTTACAAAATAAAAGGACGGATTTATTCAGATTGCAGGAAAGTACATTTATAAAATAGGTGTTTAAGGTAAAGTCGTTCTAGTTTTAGTTTCAAAATGATATTATTCTATTCGATTTTTAGGACTATTTGATAATTATTTTAACTTTAACCAAAAAACTTATCGCATTTTACCTCAGTCAAACGAC
>CANCPA010000334.1 GCA_947379895.1 Chitinophagaceae bacterium
GGTGTATTCACTTCGTCCATACATATATTGTTGGTAACACCGATTATCTTTTTGATGAGTAAGGAATATGAGTTGAGAAAACATGGGAAGATAGATGTGTTGGATGCGAAACATTAGGAACAGAAGTTGTACGTCATAAGTTTTAGGTAATAGGTTTAAGGTAGAAGGCTTAGGGTATAAGGCTTAGGGTAGAGGGTTGCCAATTGTCTGATTTTTACTTACATACTTTATTCCTATTATTATCCCTCAATCTATTTTTCACAATCCATGTCAATACAAATGCTAATTATGTATTGAACTAGCGTGGATATGTGCCGTAGGCACAAAATATTGGTAGAAAACAGATATTACAATTGGTCAAAGTCCCATTAGGGACGACATATTAGAAGAGATGATAAGGAAAATGCAATTTATTAATACAAATGTTGGAATATGTCGTGCCTACGGCACTTTACTCAGTCTTTTGTTAGATTACTACCAATATTTAGTACCTAACGGTACTTCAACCATTGATTCTTTTTACCATTAACTTAATACTTAAAAGCATGAAAAAAATATTATTGATAACGTATTCTCTTTTGTTACTCTTAAATGGGTATGCACAGGAAAATAACACATTACAAAATACCGCACAGAAGCATCTTTCTTTGGATGAGATTCTTGCGACGATTCAGGCAAATCATCCTGCGATGAAGATGTACGATGCAGATATCCGCTCGATGGATGAGGCGGCAAAGGGGGCTACAAGTTGGATGGATCCTGAGTTTGCTGCGGGATTTTATCAAACTCCTTATAATGTAAGCAAATGGAACTCGATGGATGGGCAGCCGGGCATGGGTATGTTTATGGTATCGGGTCAACAGACATTTCCCAATAAGAAAAAGCAGGAAACACAGTCGAAGTATATGGAAGCAATGTCTTCTGTAGAAAAGGAAAGGAAAAATGCTACGTTGAATGATTTGTTTGCCGATGCCAAACAGAACTATATGGAAGGGATTATCATCAAAAAGAAATTGGCAGTGGTGTTGCAGAATGAGAAACTGTTGGGTTTCATGATTCAAAACGCTGAGGTTAGGTATAAGAACGGATTGGAGAAGCTGAGTGCTTATTTTAAGGCGAAGGCGGCACTCGGCAATCTGACAAATATGGAATTGATGTTGGAAAACGATTGGAAACAAAATCAGATAAAGCTGAATACCTTGATGAATACGGATAAGTCGATTGAGTTTTCCATCGATACCAACTATACCATTAAGGAATATGCCAAAGAAACATTGGATAGTTCTTATCTGAAGGCTACAAGAAGTGATATTAAATCGATAGATAAAAACATACAGCTTACCTACCTGCAACAAGAAGCGGAGAAGGCAAAGTTCAAGCCTGAATTTGGCATTAAATACGACCACATGTTTGCGTGGGCACAGCAGCCGTGGCAATTTTCGCTGATGGGCATGGTCAAGATTCCGATGAATTGGTCAACCAAAATGTACAAGGCAAATATTGAAAGCTATAAATGGAAGGCGCAATCTTTAGAACAACAAAAGTTGATGATTGTGAATGAATCAACAGGAATGGCAACGGGGATGCAAAGCGAAATAGAGCTGAAGAAAAAGCAATTGAAGCTTTATGAAACCAATATTATCCCTGCATTACAGCGGAATTATCAGTCAACACAATTGGCTTATGAACAAAACACGGAGGAGTTGTTTATGCTGTATGACGCATGGGAAACGTTGAATATGACGCAATTGGAATACCTCGACCAACTTAGGCAGTTGTTGGTATTGCAGGTTTCGTTGGAAAATATTTTGGAAAAAAGAAGCTAAGTTTTACGTTGTAAGTAATACGTTTTACGTTATTAAAATAACCGCGTTGTGGTAATCGCATTTGTTTTTCAGTGCACAAACTTATAACGTAAAACTTAAAACGTATAACTTTTTAGAAACACTAAAAAAGATGAGACTTTATATAAAAAACATGGTTTGTCCACGTTGTAAGACAGCGGTAGAGAACATTCTTAATGAGGAAAGATTGGAATTTCAACAAGTACAGTTGGGAGAAGTACAATTGATTTCGGAACCGACAGAAGCACAATTGGATAATCTCAAAATCAAATTGCAGAAAGTAGGTTTTGAGTTGATGGAAAGTCAACGGAAGATGTTGATTGAAAAGATAAAGAACTATTTGATTGAATTGGTACAATCAGGCGAAATAGACGAGCATTTTGCCATGAGTGAACAAGTTTCCAAACTTGTCAATCGAGAGTATTCTGCCATCTCCAAACTATTTTCCCAATTGGAAAGTATCACCCTTGAACAGTTTTTTATACTTCAAAAGATTGAAAAGGTAAAAGAGTGGTTGGTATATGACGAGTATTCATTGTCGGAAATATCTTACAAATTGGGCTATAGTAGTGTTGGCTATCTGAGTAATCAGTTTAAAAAAGTAACTGGGCTTACTCCATCGGCATTTAAGGCAAATCATCAGGGAATGAGAAAGCCGTTAGATAACCTATATTCTTTCTATATTTAAAAAGTTATTAGTGACAATTTACATGCATATACAGAATGTTGATTGGCTTGTTTAAAATTGACATGCTTGGAGTTCTTAATATTAGAAAATACTATAACCCAAGATAAAAGACATATTACTATACTCAGAAGCCCATTCTACTGAATTACCAATTATACCACTAATTTTGTTAAAACGCAACTCTGCACTATACTTCTTTTTAAAAGAATAGCCAACTCCATAATGAAACGAGCTAAAAGTATGAGTCATCGTTACAAATTCTTGATCATTATATTTAATTGATGAACCTAGATTGAGATTCAAAACAAATGAACCATTAATAAAAATTTTTGAAGCATCGTTAATAAAAAACGAATGTCGAAAACCGATAGGTATTTCTAATGTCTTCAAAAACACATCAACTCTTTTGTAATTGTCAACAAAATTAGCTTTATAATATTGGTAAGTTGGTTCTATAATGCAAGCCCATTTATTTCTATTGTAAGGCAGAATAAACTCTGCTTCAACGCCAAACCTAAAATTATTTAACCTCTTTTCAATAGAGAAATCATAATATAGATTATTTAGCGATAAATTAGAATTAGAAATACCTGGTCTTAAATTCAATTTAAATAAATCCTTATTGTTTTTCTTCGTACTAATATCTACTAGCTTGTGAATTGTATCAGTGGCAAGATTATATGTTTTAAATACTATTGATAAATCATCGGTAGTATATTTTGTGTTTTCAATATCACGCATTGAAATCTTTGGATTTCTTAAATATTGCCATAATTGTTCTTTGTATGTTTTGTTTTGTTTTATAGTATTATCGCCATCGAGATAACTTTTGAAAATAAGTTGTTTTACATCTGAACTATCTACTGAGAAAAAATATCTAATAAAGTCAGCTTCTTCAAATAAATATAAAATTGCTTTTCCAACTACCAATTCTTTTAAAAAAAGCGTTTCGTTTTTTAGTATCGGATCTTTATTAGCACTTAAAAATTCTTGTGCATCACTAGACCTGTCAATTGCAACTTTAAAACGTTTGAAAACGTATTCATTTGTAATTCCAAACTCCGAAATATCTTCAATTGTTTGCTCAATAATTGGAGAATTTTCAGTTCGTTTATATAAGAACTTAGTTGGATTATTTTTCCAATCCATATTTTCTATTAAACAATAATTCTTCTCTCCAGAATTTGTTATAAAGTAACCTCTTTCATATTTAATTTGAGTAAAGCATTTTATACTAAAGATGATACTTACAAAAAGGATAATTTGTGTCTTCATATAAATTATTTGAAATGCAAAATAAAAGAAAATTGGAACTTAAAACAACTATTCTTAAACAGTTAAAAGTTATCCTTGTTCTAAATAATGAGTATAATCTAATATGGCTTCTTAATTTAGTTGCTACTTAGGTCCACTTCTTTGAATTAGAAAGTCGAAAAAACAAAAAATATCTATAATCTCTCAATTGCAATTAGAAATAAATAATTACTACAATAACGTTTGTCTCATTTAATTAGGTTTGCTAACTTAAATTTAGACTTCCTACAAAATGTATTTTATTAGAATGTCTTACTTTTCGAACATTAACACAAATAAACATGGAATTAGCAAATAGATTGATTGAAGAAAAACAAGATAAATTTCATGGAGGACTTTATCACAAAACACAAGTGAATCTTGCCTACAACTCTAATCGCATTGAAGGTAGCAGACTTAGCGAAGAACAAACCCGCTATATCTTTGAAATTCGAACAATTGGGTTCAAAGAAGAGGAGGCTGTTCCTGTTGATGACATTATTGAAACGTGTAA
>CANCPA010000335.1 GCA_947379895.1 Chitinophagaceae bacterium
ACTAACCACTAACTACTAAAGTCTAGCTCTTCTCCCCTTCGAAATAATCCATTTTATGCTTGAATAACACATTGAAAGTGGTCAAAGAACCGTAGATGCGGGTAATGTATTGCTGCATATTTACCTTGTCTTCATCCGTCAATTTATCATGACTATTGATGCGTTGTTCCAAAACCCTCAATCTATCTCTAAGCATTACAATCTTATGGAAGAATACATCAATAGGTACTTCCTTTTCTTTTAAGGTATCAGAACCGGGCTTCATTACGAGTACTCCACCCGTCCATTTATCTCCTAAGGGCACCACTTCATTTACATCACTCCATACCCTCAATATCTTCATCAGTGCATCTTCTGCTTCGCTGAAACTCTCCTTGTATTCAGGTTCAATCCGCTCTATTATTTCCAAAGAAAAGTCTTTACTTACCGTTTTCAATCCTTTCTCCATGAAACAAATCTCATACACTCTCTTGTGTAAGCGGACTACAACTCCTGCGCCAAAAGCAGGATGATTTATGCGGGAACCAACACCCAACAACTCCATAAACTATTTATTTTTATTTTATACAATAACGTTTAATAATTGAAAATATAACCAGAAACCTGCAACTTGAAACCTATCACTTACAACTTAATACCTATAACTTATAACCTACAACTTCCTTAGCTAAATATCTTTTTAGAATCTATAGCAAAATCATCAAATATTCCGACAGGGATCATGTCGCCTTTATTATAGAAACTACGAAAAGTGAACTTATCATTTACCAAATCAAATACTTGAACTGCAAAGTGCATCGGGATAACAATCCAATATTCTCTCACTCCATTTTCTTCATACAACGAAAATTTCTCTTGCATCTCTTTCTTAGAATTACCTGGACTAAGAATTTCTATCACCCAATCTGGCGCACCGATACATCCTCTTTTATCCAATTTAGTTTCGTCGCAGATAACACAGATATCAGGTTGAACAACAGACTGAATTGAATTGTTTGCTACCTTTTTTCTCTTATTGGTAAGTCGAACATCGAAGGGTGCTACAAAAACATCACATTTATTATTCTCAAGAAAGTTTCCTATTTGTATGGCTAGTTTAATTGACACTCTTTGATGATTCACTAGCGGTGCAGGACTCATTCTGCTAATCCATCCTCGGATAAGTTCCACTCTTTCGTCAAACTTCCAAGTAAGATAATCTGCGTAAGTGTATTGTTTGGAAAAATCTAATTGATCGATACTCGTAATCATCCTTTCTTTTGGGGTAAAAATAATGACTTTATTTCTAAAACTTAGTAATCCCTATTTCTATTACTTTCCTTTCTTCAGCAATTAGTAAAAACAACGAATAGGTGAGGCTTCATCCTCAATCATCCATATAAAATCTCTGTTAAGAAAAGATGATTTAGTATTTTATAATAGCTTATTAAATTTTTCAGGATTCCTTCTGCCGTCCCATATTTTCAAAACGTAAATAGTGTTAACGTCTATTTCATATACAATGAGATACTCCTTTACTAGTTTTATCCGAATATTTTCTTCATCAGTTAGTCTCCCTATTTGTGCGAATTGACTGACAAGCGTGAGTGCATCTTTAAATAGTTGGTGTAATTTCTTACTGTACGTAGTCGATTTGTTTCTAAAATTCCAATAGGATAGGATTTGCTTTCTATCGTCTTGTGCTAGCAAAGACCAGATTATTTGTTTAGCCATTGCTCAATTTCTTCATTTGCTACCTCATTTGTTAAATATTGACCATTTGAAATTTGAAATCGAGATGCATTTACCTCATTTCGTTCCTCTTTTGAAAAACGGTAAACATCTAAATCGAATGTATCTATATCAAGCAGTCGAAAAGCTTCGACTAAAATCATTTCGTTATCAGTATTTTTTATTTTTTCTATCAATTTCTCTTTTAATTCGACTGTTGACATAATGTTTACTTAAAATTTTAAATTCTAATTAAACGAAAGTAACTAAAAATAATAGAGTAATCTTTTTTTAATTAATTGTTTCTGAAAGGGCAAATTAATCATTTGCTGACTCATATCAACCTTTTATTCCACCATTTCCTCAAGTAAAAACCCGCTACATTCTTCGTAGCTACCGCAAATTTTTCCCCTCTGTCGCACGTCATCCTAATCCTTAGCAACAAACTCACTGTGGCTAAAATATAAAAATATTAGGATACTAATGAAGATTCAATTAATGCTAGATTACCCAAATTTTCGATGAGCATCTTACAATCCTTGTAATTACTGCGTTAGTGGGTTGATACTTAAACCACTCTCATATTTTCTATTTTATAACTTTTCCATCCTTTATCACCCCATGTTGAGGAAACCCTTCTTTTTTTAGATATGCAAGTATTTCTTCTTTTGCCTTATTCTTACTTGAAGAATGATAAACTACTTTATTTAGAAAGTACAAAGCTGAAAATGGGCAATGACCAGTCTCACACGTTCCATATCTTAATGGTTCAGGAATTGGCATTTGCTTATCAACAATCAGATATTTGGCAACGAAGATACTTTCCGAGTCAGGATCATCTTCTAATTCCAAAAGAGCTACCCAATTGATATATTTTAACTGAAACACATCATTGGACCTGTTAACCTGATAATTCATATCAGCACCATAGTCTAACAAGAGCTTTGTACAATTCAAATCTTTAATCGCCCCATTTAATGGAGTGCTTATAAATGTTCGAGTAGTATCTCTCCTTTGAAAATATACTTCTTGAGTTGCATTGGGGTTTGCCCCATGATCTAACAACAATTTTAATATTTCTAACCTATGTCTAATATAAATTGTCATATCACACAATTCATTAAGAGGATAATCTCCCAATGAATCTCGGATATCTTGTCTTGCGCCATTTTCTAAGAGTGCTTTTACAGATTTAACCTTTCCATTTCCGACAGCCAAATGTAAGAGTGTTGTACCCCATTCTGAATTTCTCTCCTGATAATTTACGTTCATATGTTCATCGTGTATCAACCTCCTTATTTCATCGGTATCCTCAACTTTGACTGCTTTTGCAAGTTTCCAAACAGGGGTGTCTTTTAGCAATTCAAACCTATACCCAATTGGTGTAAAATCAAAGAAAAAAAAGTGATAAAATATCATAATTTTTATTAGGAATATTAAAATCCCCAACCCCACCAAAATCAAAGCAAACTTTTTCTTTATCATTATCTTTATCAAATTAATAAATTATACCTGCTACCGCACTTCCAAACTCGCTACATCCTTCATAGCTACCGCAAGTGTTTCACTTGTGGGTTCGCTACACTAATAACAAATATAATAGAATGATATTCAAAATTAGAGATGAAACCAAAGTAGTGCAATAGCATTCTTTCCGTTTATCTCAAGTACTTTTAAAATGCGCTATTTTCAAATGAATGGTTTGAAGGTATCCACGATTTGCCAACTTCTAAAAAGTTGGCAAATCTATAGGTATAAAAGCTTGATTGGTACTTTTTATCAAAAACAAAAGCTTAACGTTTGCCATTTGGTGGATTGGTGCAGTTGGGGAATCGTTCCATTTGCCATAAAACAAAAACTATTTTACTCAAAATGCCAATTGTGAACAACTTTATTTGGTGGGGATTAAGATTGCTTTGAACCTTGTGCCATGTTATTAAAAAAAGTGGTTGCTCATGTCAAAACCCCTACCTTAGGAAATGGCAGAAATCACTCAAATTCATATCCTTTCTTGAAGCCTTTTATCTACTCATTCTTTTCACAAATAGCTACAGTTCATCATTGTAAGGGGCTGCATAGTGCTGGATGATACTCATTCCCGAGTTCTCGGGAGATACTCTCGAGGTTTAGAGAGACCTATTTAAGGCAATATGACACTATATCGTGTTTCACATTATATGTCAAAAATGCTCGGATACTTATCTCTCCTTCGTGTGAAAGTATCAAAGAATCTTGTGAGAGACTCCCTGAACCTTCAGAGACAACCGCGAATCCTTGAGAGGGTATCACGGAAATCTGAGAATGTGCTTTTTTCAATTGTATTTAATAAAAACAGTTATTTATCTAGTTAAACTTAAAAATTTATATCATGTTTAATAAAACAGATTTTCCAATAAAGCAACACGAATTGATTGTATTTTCAAATGCAACCTTAGGTTATATCTCTGTTCCAACTACCAAAACAAGACTTGGCATAGTAGATGGGAAATTGGGAATCCTGTCTGGAAGTGTAGATAGATTGAATGAGGACTGGGAAAAAAATGGAGATCCCAATTTGCATACAACTATT
>CANCPA010000336.1 GCA_947379895.1 Chitinophagaceae bacterium
AAAGCCCATTCCAATTAAAAAGCATGGAAGAAGAGCTTATAGCATTTTCAAATATGGAATTAGAGTAATAAAGGATGCTTTACTCAATTCCCGAGACAATCAAATATTGCAAATCAATTTCATTTCTAAACTTTTGTCATGTACTTAGATGATTCGTATAATTAAAATCAACAACAATCCTTAATCCTTATATCTCAATCAGTAAGCTTTTACGTAAAACTTACAACTTAAAACGTATAACTTACAACTTATAACTTTCCAATCATTTCGTTTTGACCACATGCCCTTTCAAAGCATAAAATAATACATACGCATAGCAAACTAAGGGTGCAATAAATGCAAATCGGATACCTGCCTTATCAGAAATCTGCCCCATAATTGGTGGAATAATTGCACCACCCACAATACCCATTATTAATAAGGAGGACGCTGTTTTTGTATATCCTCCCAAATTTTTAATGCTTAATGTAAACACGATGGGATACATGATTGAGGTAAACAAACCAATGACGGCCAATGACCAAATTGAAAAGTACCCTGTAGATAATATGGCCATTAATACTAAAACAAAGGCTCCTGATGCCGATACTACCAACATTTTTGATGGGGCAAACTTCTTGAGAATATATGACCCCACTAATCGTCCAAAAAGTACCAATCCCATAAAAACACTGATAAACAAAGCTGATTTCTGTTCAGTCAATCCAGGTAAGTGCATTGACTTTGAATATCGAATCAAAAAACTAACTATCCCCACCTCGGCACCTACATAACAGAAAACTGCAACCACTCCAAGGATAGTATGAGGGAATTGAAAGATATTCTTGAAGGAATACTTCGTTTGTTCTTCGTCCTTGATAGTAGGTAATTTGATGAATAGTAAGAGTATCGCCATAGCAATAAACAATCCCGCTAATCCTAGATAAGGAAGCTTGACAAGATTTGCCTCACCTGTAAGAAATTCTTGCAATTGATTGGGATTGAAAGCGTCAATTGTGGATTGAGGAATATCCTTTTCGTGCAATAATAAGAGGGAACCTACATAAGGGGCAATTGTTGCACCTACCGAACCAACCGCCGCCGACAAACTTAACCGACTTGACGCACCACTCGCATCGCCTAATTTAGAAATGTAGGGAGTGGCAGTCACTTCTAGAAAAGTGAAACCTGCAGCCATCACAAACAGGGCCAATAAAAACAATGGATAATAACGAATCTCAGCAGCAGGAAAAAATAGGGCTGCACCTATTGCAGCAGTTAATAATCCCGTAATCATCCCTGCCCGATAACCTTTCTTCTGTATGAATTGCCCTGCGGGTAATGCCAACAAAAAATAGGCACCGAAGAAGGCAGATTGTATCAAAGAAGACTGTAAATCGGTTAATTGACAAGCCCTTTTTAGATGTGGAATCAATATGTCGTTGATATTTCGACTCATGTTCCAGAAAAACATAAGACACATTACGATGAGTAATGGAACGATGATACTTGTTTGTTTAGTTGTTTCTTGTCTCACTAAGTGTTTATTGTAATTGTTAAGCGTTTAGATTAAATATTTGTTTCATCAAAACCCAATGTTCATCTTCTTTTGCAAAAGGCAATCGTTGTTGAAAATTAAGCATCAGTTCGGCCCATTCCTTTTGTTTAGGTAGTGTTCCCATTCGTTCGAAATCCCTTGCCAAATCAAATTCTTCGTTTGTTTCAAGCACCATCAATAAGCGGTTGCTGACACGGTAGATGTCCATTTCAAGAATATTACATTGCTTGATGCCCGCAAGTATTTCAGGCCATATCACATTGCTTTTATGATAATTTTCATATTCAGCAATCAATCGTTCATCATCTTTCAAGTCAAGGGCAAAAAATAATCGTTTAGAATTCATTTTCTTTAGTATTACGTTTTAAGTTATACGTTTTACGTTTTTTAGTTATTAATACGTTATATGAACTAAGGGTATTGTTTTACTTACAACTTAGAGCGTACAACGTATTACTCTTTTAATCTTTCAAGTCGCAACTACTCCCTTCTGTTTGTGGTGTAATATATACTCCATTTTCAATCTTAACAGGATTCACAAAATGCTTTTGTAAATGAGGGATATGTTCCAAAAATAAGGCCTCATGACCTAACTTGATGTGATTGAATAAGACCAAATGTTGATGTAATTGCCCCATATCGCCCACATGAGGAACAACAGGGATACCATACTTTTTGCATAACAAACTCACTGTTATAAACTCACTTACTCCTCCTACCCTAACAGCATCTACCTGAATGAAACCTGCCGACTTTGTTTGTAGGTAATTCTTGAAGATGATTCGATTAGGAACATGTTCGCCTAAGGCAAGTTTTGTAGGGGCTATTGCCTCCGCCAAAATTTTATGAGCCAAAATGTCATCAGGATGAGTAGGTTCTTCAATCCAAAAAGGATTCATCGATTGCAATTGTTTGCAAATATCTAAGGCCTGCGGCAATGTCCATTGTTGATTGGCATCAAGCATCACTTTAACATCGTTTCCTGCCACTTCCCGAACTATATGTGCACGACGAACATCCCTTTCAAATTCTTTCGAACCCACTTTTAGTTTCATTGCAGTGAATCCTTCAGCAACAGCTTTCTTACAATTTTCCCTAACTTTTTCGTCGCTATAATTAAACCAACCAATTGAAGTGTCATAGCCAGGATACCCTTTGGTAATGATTCCTTTTCGACCCTCTGCCCCCTGATTTTGTGAACCTATCAAATCGATTGCCTGTTCCCTAGTCATTTCTTCTTCGAGATAACTCAAGTCGAGGGTATTTACAATCTGTTCGGGACTTAAATCAATCAATAGTTTCCAAAGAGGCATCCCTCTTTTCTTTGCCCATAAGTCATAGCAGGCATTTGTTACTGAAGCCAAACCCAAATGAACGACACCCTTATGAGGACCTAACCAACGGAATTGTTGTTCGTTAGACATTGCATTGAAGAGACTGCCGAAGTCTGACATTACTTCCTCAATATCTTTTCCCTTTAGGTTTTCTGCATAAAATGCGGCTGCCTTACACACTAAGTCATTCCCTTCACCCACGGTAAAGGCAAAACCGGTACCTACCAATCCACTATCATCCACTAATTTGGTGACAGCATAAGAATATACAGGGTCACGATGAATAGCATCACTACCCGCACCACTTCCGAGTGGATAACGTCTGTCTTCTGTTATAATTTTTTGTATCATATAATATGTATGAAAATTGAGTTTGGTATTTATAGAATAAACATCTCTTAATAATCAATATTTTTTATCAAGTTTTACTCTTATCCTCTTTTACTCTTATCCTCTTTCCCTTGTACTTACAATTTATATCCAAGTTCCGCCCCTCCACTGATTGGCATGATACAACCTGTAATGAATCGAGCTTTATCCGACAAAAGAAAAACGCAGGTATCAGCCACCACATCTCCTGAAGGACAATAACCAAGTGGATGAATTTTATCCAAATAGGTTTCTATCTCACTCGTATTTGGTTGTTCTTTTGCCCAATCCCTCAACATTGGTGTCCAAACACCTGCGGGTGCAACAGCATTTACTCTGATACCATATTTTGCATAATCCAAAGCCATCGATTTAGTCAACGTGTTCATTGCACCCTTTGTTGCAGAATAAGCTGCATGAATCTCTTGACCAATTACTCCAACCAAACTACTCGTGTTTAGAATAGTGCCTTTAGTAGCTTTCAAAGCCTCGAAACCATATTTTGTTGTTAGATACAAACTTTTTAAGTTTATATTCATGAGGTTATCCCATTCATCAGTAGAGGTTTCATGCAAAGCTTTTGAAGGCGTAGCAATTCCTGCATTATTATGAATAGCATCTATACGCCCGAAATGTGCAATCGTCTTTTCAATAGCTAGTTTAACTTGTGTTTCATCAGAAACATCACAAGGCAAGGATAGATGGTCACCCCCAATTTCTGCAATAATTGCATCAATTTCATTTTTACCACGTGCCGTAATAGCTAATAAGGCGCCCTCTTTTGCATAAGCTTTTGCGCAATCCGCACCAATTCCTTTGGAACCACCTGTAAGAAATATAACTTTTTTGTGAAGTAACATAGCAATCATTATTTAGTAAAACAAGTTAAAATAGATTAAGTATCTAATCGACTGCAAAGAAAAGGGTTGTTATCAATCAATTAATCTAGCCTATTATCCAACACTTACACTATTTTAACATCAAGAATGTTCATTATGAAA
>CANCPA010000337.1 GCA_947379895.1 Chitinophagaceae bacterium
CTACCTTGTGTTTTATCACCTGTAATAATCCAGATACATACACCGAGCATGACGGCTGTTCCTATTTCTACCGTAAACATGACGGGATTACGAAACATGATTTTCGGATTCAGCTTGATAAAAGAATGCTTTAAAGCATCTTTTACCAATGCTGATTCAAATAATTTGTTTGACCTTTCTTTTGACATAATTACTATATTTAATTTTATTGAATAAATTTTATTGTTTCTTTCATTCTTGAATTACTTCATTCCAAAATGTTCCGCAATCGGTCCCAAGGCTAAGGCTGGGAAGAAAGACAATGCAGCAATGATGAAGATAACGGCGAATATCATGATACCAAATGTGCCTGTATCAGTTTTCAGAGTCCCTGCACTTTCTGGAACATACTTTTTATTAGCCAAAATACCAGCAATTGCCACTGGACCAATGATTGGTAGAAACCTTCCTAATAGCATCACCACTCCACAACTTATATTCCACCAAGGAGTATTATCTCCCAAACCTTCAAACCCACTTCCATTGTTTGCAGAAGATGAAGTGTATTCATACAACATTTCACTAAAACCATGATTGCCAGGATTATTTAGCCACGATGCAAAACCCGTAGGATTATGTGCAAACAAATAGGATGCTATTGATGAACCAACAAGTATTAAAAAAGGGTGAAGCAAGGCAATGATTGCGGCAATCTTCATTTCTTTCGCCTCTATCTTTTTACCTAAAAACTCAGGCGTTCTTCCTACCATCAATCCACTGATGAATACTGCTATGATGATAAAAATGTAGAAGTTCAGGAATCCAACTCCAACACCTCCAAAAAAGGCATTCACCATCATACCTAACAAACAGAACATTCCTGAAAGTGGGGTAAGACTATCGTGCATTGCATTCACCGATCCGTTTGAAGTTACTGTAGTAGTGATTGCCCAAAAGGCTGAGGCTGCAGAACCAAATCTCACTTCCTTTCCTTCCATACTGCCCAAATGTTCTTGTGTAATACCCAACTTGCTGATAGCAGGATTACCATTCATCTCTAAATAAATGGTTGGTAGGAGAAATAACAGGAAGCCCAATGTCATGATTCCAAATACCATCCTACCAAAACGATTCTTTTTGATGATATATCCTAAAGAAAATAGTAAGGCGATTGGTATCAGAATAATCAAAACGTTCTCAACTATATTGGTAAAGTAGTTGGGATTTTCTAACGGATGTGCCGAATTAGCCCCAAAAAAGCCGCCACCATTCGTACCCAATTGTTTAATGGCAATCATGGCAGCGGCAGGCCCTCTACTGACCGACACCGTATCTCCCTGCACGGAGATAAAGTTAGCTTTACCCTTAAACGTCATCGGAGTGCCATTGAATAACAATATAACGGCAACAACAATTGACAAAGGCAATAATATTCTTGTCAAGGATTTAATAAATAGACTATAAAAATTTCCACTTACTATGTGCCCATCTGTTCCTTTTTGGAATTTAAAATTCGGTCGCATCAATAGAAATACTACAGCACAAATTGCCATACCCGCAGCGGCACTGATAAATTGAAAAAGCATCAGTACCAATTGACCGAGATACGACATCCCGCTTTCTCCACTATAATGTTGCAAATTGGTATTTGAAACAAAACTGATTGTGGTATTAAATGCTTGATCCGGACTCATTGATGGATTTCCATCAGGATTTAAGGGTAAAGAACCCTGTGTCATCAAAATCAGCATGGAAAATAAAAACCAAACTAAGTTGATAGTCAAAAGTGCCACCAAATGTTGTTTCCAATTCATTTCTTTGGTTGGATTCACTCCACTAACCTTGAAAAACAATTTGTCTAAAGGATTAAATAAACCATCAGCCCAAGTGGCATCTCCGAGATATACCTTTCCGATATAACGACCGAGTGGGATTGCCAAAGCCACCGTAAGCAAAAACATAAGGACTACGCCAAGAATTTCTGTGTTCATAATTTTAAAGTTTGCGGAAAAGGTGGAAGGTAGAAGGTGGAAGCTGTAGGGCTAACCTACATTTTCCTTATGCCTTTAGCCTTATACCTCATTCCTTTTTTTAGAATTTTTCAGGTTTTACTAATACATAACAGATGTAGATGAACACCAGTATGGAAATGATAAATAATGCTGCCATAATAAGTAAGTTTTAAATTTTGTCAAAAACATCAATTGATTTGTAAAAGAGTGCGAAGCCTATTAGCCCTGCAATAATTAAGACGAGTGTTAGCATAATTGTTATTTGTTTTATTTAGTGAAAAAATATTTAAACTTCAGTAAGGTGATGAATAAGAAACCGAATGATATTATCCAAATAAGTGCGATGATGATTGCAGGTAGTATGGTTGATTTATTCAGTTTCATTTTTATTTATATTTTATAAATCAAACGATAAGTAATAATCAATACGGATACAATTGAATAGGAAAACACTAAAATGTAATACAACTTTTTCCCTTCTTTATCTTCATCTTTTATTCCTTTTTTCATTCTCACCAATTTGATAGGCATAATCCAAAGCAAGTGCCGCAAATTGATTTTTATAAGATTCAATTATGTGAAATGTATTGCTGCATTGACTTTCAGCTAATTCTCAATTTGTGCCAACTTCAATTATGAGCAATAAAATATCTACCATAATGGGAATACAATTTCTATTATGGTGCAAAAGCTATTTTTAAACTGTTCGTTTATTGCTGCTTTTATTGTCAAAAGAGTTTCTTTTTGATAATTGAAATCGGTTTTTGGTAAGTTCTTTTTCGCTTTTACCTTTTAATTTTCCGAAATAAGTGGTCTCTTTCTGTGAATAAGAGACCACTTATTGGGAATTTGTGACCACTTCCTAATCATTTGTGGTTTAAGATGAGTAATAAGTATTCACCTATTGAAAAATAGTGAGTACTTATTGTAGAAAACAAAAAGAGATTTGGAATAAGAGATCACTAATTGGTATTAAGTAAAAGCTTATTACCAATTAGTGATCTCTTATTTTCAGGAAGCATAAGCTTATTAGGAGAAAGTAATCTCAGATTGTGAAGACTAAACCATTTATTAAAGGAATTGACTAACAAATTACCAATAAGTGATAACAAATTTTAGATTTCAATTGAATTTAATAGCCAATTTAAAGGTTATCAAGACAACGGTGGAAAAGCTATTGGCATTAAAAAGTTTTGACTCATTACATTTGCGGCTCTTACATTTCGTTCATCGTTGAGGGTTCTTCTCAACACTATATAAAAGTATCAAGAAATTATGCAAAAGAAAATTCAGTCGGCTCTTATCTCGGTTTTTTACAAAGACGGATTAGAGTCACTTGGTCATGAGTTGAAGGCTCAGGGAATTACCATCTATTCTACCGGAGGTACACAACAGTTTTTGGAAGCCGACGGCATCAGTTGTGTGCCTGTGGAGAGTCTTACAACCTATCCGTCTATTTTAGGCGGAAGAGTAAAGACATTACACCCCGCTGTTTTTGGTGGAATATTGGGTAGGAGATATGTAGAACAAGATTTGGTGGAAATGAAACAATACAATATCCCTGAAATTGATTTGGTGATTGTGGATTTGTATCCTTTCGAAGAAACGCTGAAGAATACTTCTGAGGAGGCTCTAATCATTGAAAAAGTTGATATTGGTGGTCCTTCAATGATTCGTGCAGCTGCAAAAAATTATAAGGATGTAACTGTCATTGCTGCAAAATCAGATTATATCGTATTAGAAAATTTGTTGAAAGAACAAGCCGGTATTATCAGCATCGAACAACGTAAGGCTTTTGCGGCAAAGGCTTTTGAAGTGGTGATGAATTACGATATTGCTATCAGCAACTATTTCAATCCTTCAAATACCACTTTCCAAACAAGTTCTCAAAAGCAAGTACTTCGTTATGGTGAAAATCCTCATCAGCAAGCAACTTATTATGGCGACCTGACCGAGTCTTTTACTCAATTGAATGGGAAGGAATTATCCTATAATAATTTGGTGGATGTGGATGCGGCTATTCAATTGATTACAGAATTTAAAGATGAAACTGCAGCCGTTTTTGGTATCATCAAGCATACAAATGTTTGTGGTGTTGCTCAAAGGGAAACTGTAAAAGAAAGTTGGGATGCTGCCCTTGCGGGAGACCCTGAAAGTGCTTTTGGTGGCGTATTGGTTAGTAATCAAACAATTGACAAAGCTACAGCCGAGGCAATCAATGAAATATTCTTTGAAGTATTAGT
>CANCPA010000338.1 GCA_947379895.1 Chitinophagaceae bacterium
TAGAAGATCAGATGGTAATCCAGGATTGAAAGTAATTTGGCAAGGATATAGAAAACTTATGACGGCAGTAGAACTTTACGAAATTATGCCCAAAATAAAATCAGGCTAAAAACGATAAAAACAAAATTTTATTGTGCACAGAAAAAAAAGTTTGGGTAAAGGGTAGGGCGGGGCAGGGGGGCAGGGCAGGTCTTACATAATCCTATTCCCAATTTACATAATTCCCACCTTTCAATAATAAATCACTCTTTATCCAAACCGAACCACTACTTTCGTGTTCCCCGCAGGCATTTAGTAATTTCTATTGTCAGTGTAGCTTAGGGTAAGGTCAACAGGAGGCCACAGATTATTAATATTTTCATCTTTAATGAGTTGTAAAATGCCTTCTACAAACAAACTTACTTTGCACCCCCTTCTCATTCCTGTCTTCCTATTTACAATAATCTTCGTTTTTCTCATTTCATCCTTGCACCTTAAACTTTCAACCTGTTACTCATATTTCATCACTTATATTTCATCACTCATCACTCTTTCCCTCTTATCCTCTTCAACTCTTTCCCTCTTTCACTCAAAACTCATCGCTAACTACGCCTCCCACTGCCCACCGTCTTGTTGCTGAGAATCTTTAAACCCAGATTACGCAATAGACACGTTATGAAATTCAGAAATACAAAAAAGACAAGTTTTTATACAGATTTTTTGACTGATGACATAATAAATTACCTTGAAGTCAAACAAATCAAGTAAAAAGCCGTGTTCGAAGTAATTGTTAATTGTAGTAGAGCCCTATTGCGTATTTTGGGTTAAAGCTTATGGTTGCAACGATATAAAGTAAACGATGTGCGATTTCTAATAAGAGTATATAAACGATGTACGATATCTAGCAAAACGTTGTGTTATATTAGCCTTGCGTTGTACTGTCCTAACACTGCGTTGTACAATTTTAAGCCCTGCGTTGCATTGTATTAACATACCGTAGTCTCGTCTTAACATACAGTGATGCTGTCCTAACGTTGCGATGTGCCTTCCTAACGTTGCGATGTTCAATTTTAAGGCAGCGTAGTTGAATATAAGCTATGCGTGGTACTGTATTAACGTAGCGTTTTAACCCCTTTTATCATTTAATAAGTAGCAAAAACACATAATTACCACATAAAAAGTGGTTTTCAAATAATTAAAAAAATAATTTATGACAAAAACACAAGTAGCAAAACAAGAAAGTTACTCAAGAGTGGAATTTACTGTAACTAATAATCCTTTAATTGCAGCAATAATAATCGGATTATCAGATGAAATAACAGATTTAGATGCAATTGTAGAAAAAATAATAAAGGCATCTACCACCCAAATTGCCGAGCCTGTCGGAATAACTAAATCCGAATCAACAAAAATTAAAATGGCAGATTCTGTCGTTAAATTTATTTTGAGGGCTAAAGTAAAGGCAAGAAGAATTGGAGAACAAACGCTTGTTAGCCAATTAGACGAATCCCACTCATATTATATCAAAGGTTCTAAAATCGAAATGGTTAACAAGGCAAAGGCTGCAAGAAATCTTTTAAACGATAATAAAACAAAATTGGTAATTATCACCCCTGCCGACATCACAGAAATAGATACTGCAATCTCTAATTTCGAAAACGCTAAAGACGAACCCATAGTAGCACAGATTGTTGCAAAGGCAGCCGGAACAGATATTTTACCACCCTTGTTTTCAGCAGCAGATATTGTGATAGGTAATATTATTGATTTAGTTGATAGTTATGTTGGTAAATTACAACCCGCCTTCACCAACGAAATAAAGCTAGATGCAATACTTCGTGTATCAGGCGCAAGACATACAAGTGTCGATTTTGACATTTTAAATGATGAAGATGGAACCCCTCTCTTAAAAGCAGAAGTAGAAGATGCCGGTAACACTAAAATCTATAAACCCGGTGCAGACCATCAAACAGTAATCCCTACACATAATCCAGGATATTTCTTATTCAATATAAGTTGTCCCGGCTATCAAAAGGTAGCCTTCGGAGCACAATTAAATAGAGGTGTCATCAATCACTTTACAATTCGACTAAAAAAGAATCCCGAATCAATAGTATAATACGCTCAATTAGTACAAAAAAAGCCTTGAAACATCAATCGTTTCAAGGCTTTCCTTTCCCCCACTCACTACTCAATTCTCACCTTTTTTCTTATTACTTACAACCTAATACATAGTACTTATTACCTAATACCTATTACCTAATAATGCGAATCAAGGGTTGAAAGTACCGTTAGGTACTAAATATTGGTAGTAAAATATTAAAATGAAGGCTTGAAGTGCCGTAGGTACGACATAATTTGCGTTTGAAACTAAAAAAAGTGTTTGTTTTGAGCATTTTAAAATGATATGTCGTCCCTAGGGGACTTTAGGCAATTATTATTCACCTGCTTCCTACCGATATTTCGTGCCTACGGCACATATCCAAGCGTATTTCAACCCTTGATTCGCATTAATACCTATTACTTACAACCTAATACATAGTACTTATTACCTAATCCCTCAATATTTCCAAGTCGTTCTGAATAGTCGGTTCTTGCTTATTGCTTAATGCCGTACGCTCGAAAAGCATCGAGTTGATGCGTTCCTTAAGTGTACGAACACTCCAATGTTCATTATGACATAAGGAGGCATAAAATTCACGTTGCAAGGGATCTTTTAGTGTTAATAATCGCACGAAATGAGTAAAACTCAATTTTGCAGTCAGTGACTGCAAAATGTTTTCAGAAAAATATTCCTGAAATTGTGTCATATTGAACAAGTTTCTTTCACTATACCCTTGACCATAGAGACTTATCAACTGAATTGACAATCTTTTTATAGTTTGTTTACCATATTCGCCGCGGCCATTTTTCAAAATATATTCGTTGATATGCTTGCCAATATGCCAATAAAGCAAGGTAAGGTTGCTATTTACTTGCTGAATGGTTTTGGATTTTGTCGATTCAATCAAATCAACAATTTGTCCAAATAAGAGGTCATTATTCTTTTGTAAATTCATTTTCTATTATATATTATTTCCATCACAAAGACGCTAAGACGCTAAGAAGCACAAAGAATAAAAAGAGATAAATACCTATTAGGAAGTTGCATGTAATAAGTTATAAGTTTTAAGTAAAACACACACTTAATTGAAAAACAGGGTACTCAATTTATATTTATTACATTTCTTACTTAGAACTTAAAACGTACGACGTATAACTATTTTTCCATGTTTAACTTTAGCATTAATGCCTCTATGAGTTTATCCTTTTCCTCAATTTCTATCTTTTGTATCCTCACAGTTTCCAAACTCTCGTCAAGTTTCCGCAGGTTTTCCTCCCCTTCTTCTCCCATGTAAACTTTTAATACCCTTTCCATTTCTCTTTCATCATCAAGTTCTTGTCTTTTCTTAGGGTCGGCGCCTCTATGATAGAGCGTATCGACCATTTTGGTAATCATCGGTTCGTTATCCACTGTAGGCTCGTAACTTTTTAAGGTTTCCTCATCGCTAATAAAATAGCGTTGCTCAAAGACAGTCAGTAATCTGTCAAGTGTTGTCTGAAAATGACTTTCTATCCTCAACAACTGAACGATATAACAATCATGAGTCAGCTTTTCGATGAAGTCACTCTTTGTGTCAATGATATTTTTAGTTTGAAGATCGATGTAGTGTCTGTCCACCTTTACAGCAGCAGCCTCAATTTCAGGTAAGTTGAAACCAAGCATATAGATCGTGATTATAGGTAAGGCTACCTTTTTCTTCTTGCCATCAATCAATATCTTGTCCTCCTTTTTGTAATGTTCAGCCAAGTAATTACGGAAACGCTTCACGTCGATAGGTTTTCTAGCTTTTTGTATTTCTATCAATACTTTCTTGGTACCACCCGTTTTCAAAAGGATCGTTGCCACAAAATCGAGACGGATGAGTTGAATACCTAATCTTTGAATCCCTTTCTTTTCCCATTTCTCCTTCGACATATCAGGATCTTTCAGTTGCATCGTCCTTTCTGTGGTAATGACATCTAAGGATTCAATAGTTTCTTCGAGTAAGGTTTCCAAAAAGAAGGAGGCAATCCGATTGTCTTCCATTAAACTTTTAAATACCACATCGTATAATGGATTTGCAATAATCATGATTACCTATTTATTTCGGGCGAAGCTAGGTTAAAAGAAGTAGGATGTATGAA
>CANCPA010000339.1 GCA_947379895.1 Chitinophagaceae bacterium
TAATTGATAATTCGAAATAGTTGAAACGATTTTTATTAGGCTCATCGCTTATTCTTAGTATTTCCTTTTTGGCTGCACAGCAGAAGGTTGATTCTGTATATCTACAAACCAAAATTTGGAGTAGGGATGCCAATCATAATATTGTTTACTCTGATTGGAAGACGTTCGGTTGCAAAACTGTTAGTCTCCTTCAGGGGTATAAAAGTACCGGTGTAGCTTTGACAGATAAGTATGGGGGCAATACATCTTATTTGTTCAAGGCCACCGGGCTTTTTTATGTAGAGAAAAAAGCAGATAGGTGGTGGATTATTGATCCAGATGGGCATCCATTTTATAACATCGCCCTCAACGGATTACGTCCTGGAAAAGCGCCTAGTAATGAAAAGGCATTTGATGAAAAGTTTAAGACAAAGGAAAATTGGATTGGACAATGTAAAGACTTAATGAAAAATACAGGTTTCAATACTTCAGGCTCTTGGTCTGATGTTGAAACTATACGTGCGTTTAACAAGGTCAGCCCTAAACCCCTTGTTTACACTACCCAACTTAGTTTGTTGGGTAGTTTTTCTCAAAAGAAAAAGAAAAAATCGGGTAATAAGGATTACCCTGTTTTGGCAGGTGTCTTTAATCCTGAATTTAAAACCTACTGCTACGAGAAGACGAGAGATATTATTGATTCAAAAAATGATCCGAATCTTTATGGTCATTTTTCAGATAATGAACTTCCTTTTCAAGAGAATCTATTAAAGACTTTTGTAGAAATAAATGATGCCGGAGATGCTGCATATCAATTAGCAACAAAGTGGGTAGCAGACAACAAGATTGACATTGAAAATATTACTAAAGAACAAAAAGATGTTTTTGCAGGCGTTGTTGCTAATCAATACTACCAAATTGTGAGTGAGGCTATCAAGTCCGCAGATCCCAATCACTTATATATTGGTAGCCGTTTGCATGCTTCAGCTAAGAATAATCCTGCTGTTTTGAAGGCAGCCGAAAAATATGCCGACATTATCTCTATCAACTATTACGGAGAATGGAATGTAGTTTCAAAACATTCAGCTCTATGGACAAAGCTTAATAAGCCATTTATTATCACAGAATTTTATACAAAGGGAGAGGATAGCCACATGGGAAATGTGACAGGTGCAGGGTGGTTAGTAAAAACACAAGAAGATAGGGGCACACACTATCAAAATTTCTGTTTGGCTTTATTACAAATAAAAAGTTGTGTAGGATGGCATTGGTTCCGTTATCAGGATAATGCCCCCGATGATACGAATGCTGATTTTTCTAATAAAGACTCTAATAAGGGCTTAGTCAATACACAATATGAACCCTATCCACCTTTAGCCGAGAAAATGAAAGAACTGAACACACAGGTTTATGATTTAATTAAATACTACGATAGTCATTAGTGATTAGTTATTAGTTATTAGTTATTAGTTATTAGTTATTAGTTATTAGTGGATTTAAAGAAGTAAAAATAAAAGATATTTTAAGAAATTAATTGAAATAGAAAAAAAATATTTTTTTCCACTAACCACTAACCACTAACCACTAACCACTAACTTCAATCGTTATCGTAAAAAATGGGGGTTGTTTACTAAAACTTTCGTTCTTTTGGAGACATTAATTTATTTAAACGATTACTAATTATTATATGAAATTATTTAAGTCTCTTCTTGTTTTACACTTCATTTTACTGTTTTTAGTAGGAATTTCTAATGGTCAGATTGACAAATCCTCCATATATAAGAATGGTTGGACTGATTTCAATAAAAATGGTAAGAAAGATATTTTCGAAGATCCTTCACAACCTGTACAAAAGCGGGTGGCAGATTTACTTTCTCAAATGACTTTAGACGAAAAGACTTGTCAATTAGCTACATTGTATGGTTATGGGAGAGTCTTGAAAGATGAGCAACCTACTCCTGAATGGAAAAATAGGATTTGGAAAGATGGGATTTGTAATATTGATGAGGACTTAGCCTCTTGCAATGGTCGTGCAAAAACTTACACCAAATATTCTTTCCCTTATAGTCGTCATGCCGATGCAATCAATAACATACAGAAATGGTTTATAGAAGAAACTAGATTGGGTATTCCCGTCGATTTTACGAATGAAGGTATTCATGGCTTAGAGAACGAAAAAGCTACAGCGCTTCCCGCCCCTATTGCAATGGGATGTACATGGGATAAGAACATGATTCTGAAGGCAGGACATATTGTAGGTAGGGAAACAAAGGCTTTAGGTTACACAAATGTATATACGCCAATTCTAGATTTATCCCGTGATCCACGGTGGGGTAGAGTCGTAGAAACTTATGGAGAGGATCCTTTTTTGATAGCTGAATTAGGAAAGCAAATGGTTTTGGGCGTACAAAGTGAGGGTGTCGCATCAACCCTAAAACATTATTGTGCTTATAGTGTCCCTAATGGCGGTCGTGATGGTAATGCCCGTACTGATCCACATATTGCACCTCGCGAATTATTTAATATATACCTCTATCCTTACGAAAGAATTGTTCGGGAGGCGCATCCGATGGGTGTGATGAGTAGCTATAACGATTGGGATGGTATGGCTGTAACAGGTAGTTATTATTTCTTGACACAATTATTGAGGGAAAAATTTGGTTTCGATGGCTATATCGTAAGTGATAGTGATGCTGTAGAGTTCCTTTTTACCAAACACCATGTAGCAAAAGATTCTGCCGATGCGGTTCGGTTGTCTTTGGAAGCAGGACTAGATGTTCGCACCAATTTTGAGCAGCCTGAAACCTTTCTTTTACCTGCTCGTAAGTTGGTAAAGGATGGGTTATTAAGTATGAAAACTATTGATAAGAGGGCAGGAGAGGTGTTGAGTGTCAAGTTTAGATTAGGCTTGTTTGACCATCCTTATGTGGATCCTAAAAAGGCCGATGAGGTCGTATTTAATAACGATGCAAAAGAGTTCTCAAAGCAAATATCCAAAGAATTATTGGTGTTATTAAAGAATGAAAATAACTTACTTCCCTTAGATAAGGCAAAAACAAGAAATATCTTAGTTACTGGTCCTCTCGCAGATGACAGGCAGACTTCTATCAGTAGATACGGTCCTTACAATGTGAAGATTGTTTCTGTGTTAGAAGGACTAAAGAATTATATAGGTACTACAGCAAATGTTCAATATGCAAAAGGATGTGATTCTTATGATAAGAATTGGCCGGAGAGTGAATTATATCCTACCCCAATCACTCCTGATGAACAAAAGGGAATTGACGAAGCAGTAGAAAAAGCAAAGAATGTAGATGTAATAGTTGCAGTTGTTGGCGAAACAGAAGATCAGTTTGGTGAAAGCAGAAGCCGTACTAATTTGGATTTAACAGGTCGTCAATTACAATTATTGCAAGCCCTTTATGCGACAGGCAAACCTGTTGTCGCCATTTTAATTAACGGTCAGCCGTTGACAATTAATTGGCCTAATAAATATTTACCGGCTATCATCGAAGCTTGGTGTCCCGGAGCAGATGGTGGAAATGCAATAGCCGAAACTTTGTTTGGGGATTACAATCCCGGTGGTAAACTCTCTATGACTTTTCCGAAATCTGTTGGACAAATTGAATATTGCTTTCCTTTTAAACCCGGTGCACATGCAGGACAGCCTGGAGATGGACCAAATGGTTTTGGTAAAACCAATGTTTTCGGTGCGATATATCCCTTTGGTTTTGGATTGAGTTATACTACTTTCAAATATGGTAATCTAAAAGTTTCTCCTGCAAATCAAACAGACAACGGCAATATAGAAATTACAGTAGATATAACAAACACAGGAAAAAGAAAGGGAGATGAAGTCGTGCAATTATATTTCAAGCAAGAAGTAAGTAGTGTGACTGTTTATGATACTCAATTAAGAGGTTTCGAAAGGGTTACTTTAAACCCTGATGAAACTAAAACGGTACATTTTACTTTAAAGCCAAGCGATATTGCCTTGTTAGATAAGGACATGAATCCCAAAGTTGAAAAAGGAACCTATCAGGTATTGATTGGAAGTTCAAGCGAGGATATTAGGGTGAAAGGCAAGTTTGAAATTAAATAGATTTATTAATAAAAAATTTTCATTAGTCAAATAAATAAAAATAAATAAGATGAGCATTAACAAAGCAAACATGATGGAACAAACTATGCGTTGGTATGGTCCAAAAGATCCTGTATCACTT
>CANCPA010000340.1 GCA_947379895.1 Chitinophagaceae bacterium
AGAAAATACTTAAGAAAAGCCCCCCTTAAAAAAATAATAATCAGTTTAAGTGTTGATTTAAAACCAAAGTACTTTGCTACAAACCCAAATTACTTTGCCACAAAATCAAAGTACTTTGCTACAAAGTCGATTTACTTACTCGTCTAACCCAATTAAAGTGTCGCAAATCAAAGTTACTTTGCCTTAAAAACCAATTACCTTGACACAAAACCAATGTACTTGAACACAAAACCAAAGTACTTCGTTGCAAATCCCAGGTACTTTGTCACAAAACCCATTCACTTTGTCTGTTTGTAATTCAAAAACTACTTTTAGCATTTTATTTTATCGATAAAACAGTAATATTTGCAGTTAATTTTCAGAAAATAGTTTAATTATCAAGTCTTAATTATGCATAAGAGATATCTTCTTTCTTTTTTATTGTTTCTATTTACCTTTCATTTATCATACGCTCAACCAGACAGATGGCAGCAACGCATTAAATACAATATCAACGTTAAAGTTGATGTTAAGGCAGATAAATTTGGAGGCACCGAACAGATTGACTATTGGAATAACTCACCTGACACCCTTCGAAAGGTGTTTTTTCATTTGTATTGGAATGCATTTCAGCCTAATAGCAGTATGGATGTCCGAAGTAGAGAATTAGGCAAGACAGAATTAGGTAGCGATAAACAAGGTAATCCTATTCTTGATTGGGACGACCGAGTAAAAGATAGAATCAGTAAGCTGACAGATAGTGAAATAGGTTTTCAGCATGTGCAAATCATTAAAATTGAGGGCATTGAACAAAAAATCATCAATCACGAAACAATTCTTGAGGTCAGACTTTTAAAACCCATCCTTCCTAAAACTAAAGTTAGTCTAGAGGTAACTTTTGATGCACAAGTACCCGTACAAATTCGAAGAAGTGGGCGTAATAATGCCGAAGGTGTGCGATATAGTATGAGTCAATGGTATCCGAAAATGGTGGAATATGACTATCAGGGTTGGAATGCAAATCCTTATATAGCTAGAGAGTTTTATGGTGTGTGGGGTGACTTTGATGTGAAGATTAATATCGATAAAAAATATATGGTTGCTGCGACAGGCATACTCCAAAACCCAAACACAATCGGATTTGGTTATGAAGATGCGGGTGTAAAAGTGCCTGCACTCATTGGCAATACAATTACTTGGAATTTCAAGGGCGAAAATATTCATGACTTTGTGTGGGCTGCCGATACTGCCTATAAGCACATTTCTAAAAAGGTGAATGGCGTTACCCTAAATGCCTTTTACAAAGCAGGCAATGGAGCGCAAGATACTGTTTGGCAAAATGTATTATGGGCTGCTGAGAAAGTATTGCCTTTTATAGAAAGCAAGTTTGGCAAATACCCTTATCCTCAATATTCTTTCATTCAAGGCGGTGACGGCGGTATGGAATATGCAATGGCGACACTCATTAAGGGACCTAGTTTAGGGACTGTCTTTCATGAGTGGATGCATAATTGGTATCAACAAATATTAGGAACAAACGAAAGTCTATTTGCATGGATGGACGAAGGGTTTACTACATGGGCTGAGGGAGAAGTGAGTTATTACTATAAAAGTAAATGGGCAAGCCTTTCTCCATATTCATCTCTTGCAGAAAAAAATGATATCGCAGAAAAGGTTGAAAAGCTGAATACTCGATTACCCTTGCATCAAGCGGATAGTTATCGTGGCTATAATTATTTGGTAAAGAGTGGACTTGAAGAACCGCTTACCACTCATGCGGACCATTTCAATACCAATTTTGCTTATTCGCAAGCTGCCTACAGCAAAGGGTCTGTCTTTGTGGCACAACTAGGTTATATACTTGGAGACAGTGTTCGAGATAGAATTTTATTGGAATACTATCAACAATGGAAATTCAAACACCCTAATATCAATGATTTTATTAGAGTAGCAGAGAAAGTGAGTGGACTTTCATTGCAATGGTATAAGGAATATTGGGTAAATAGTACGAAATCAATAGATTATTCTATCGGTAATATAGACATTGTGAATAATAAGACGACAATCACCGTTAAAAGAGCAGGTAAAATGCCGATGCCAATAGATGTATTAGTTACTTTTAAGGATGGTACACAAGAAATGCATTATATCCCTCTCAATTTAATGTTTGGCGAGAAACCTGCAGAAAATAATATCCCTAGAACGGTTCATGAAGAATGGAAATGGACGCATCCCGAATATCAATTCACTACAAACAGAGGTATTAAAGAGATAAAGAGTATTGAGATTGACCCCACTAAGAGAATGGCAGATATCAATAGCGGAAGTGATAAATTGGTGGTACCGAATTAGTAGCAGGAGTCGTCAAGTTACTAGTTTCAAGTTATAAGTACAAGGTAAAAGGTAAAAGATTCATGAAGATATTGGAAACTACTCATGCATGTTTACCATGATGAGTAATTGGATTCAAACAATGAAACGCAAGGATAAGCATTCATTTAAAATATTTTGAATAAATTATGCTAACAAAACCTTGTGTTCATTGTTTTTACTTTGTTTCTTTTGTGGTAACACCAACAGACAAGTAACAAATTTTCTTCATTAATGTGTATAGAATATTAGTTTTAGAAAAGTTTTCAATAAAATATTAACACCAACCTATTAAAGTCAAAAAATATGGGATTCCTATTTTTATAAACGACTTTTTTACTTTACGTTTGCACGACTTCAATAGGTATTTTTCCAACCGAATGTTTTAGTCACCATATTTTTTTTATCGTTTTCATAACGAAGGGTCTTTTATTGATTTTTAATTCAAACAGTTGTTTCGAAAGGAGCGGAATCAACTTGGATATTGCTTTTGTAAGAGTGGAATTTTATTAAAACAACATATACGTAATGGCAAAGTACATTTTTGTAACAGGTGGGGTAACAAGTAGTTTAGGTAAAGGAATTATTGCGGCAAGTTTAGCAAAGTTATTACAAGCAAGAGGCTTGACGGTAACGATTCAAAAGCTAGACCCTTATATCAATATCGACCCTGGAACACTGAATCCTTATGAACATGGAGAATGTTATGTTACAGAAGATGGTGCTGAAACTGATTTGGATTTAGGACATTATGAACGTTTCTTGAACACATTTACTTCTCAAGCAAACAATGTAACAACAGGAAGAATTTATCAAACTGTTATCAACAAAGAAAGAAAAGGAGAGTTTTTAGGAAAAACAGTACAGGTAGTTCCTCATATAACCGATGAAATCAAGCGCAGAATGTTGTTGCTTGGCAAGACAGGTGAATTTGATATTGTCATTACTGAAATAGGTGGTACAGTTGGAGATATAGAGAGTTTGCCTTTTATAGAAGCAGTCCGTCAATTACAGTGGGAGTTACCTGAAGAAAAAGTGATGGTGATTCATTTAACTTTAGTTCCCTATTTAAAAGCAGCCAAAGAATTAAAAACAAAACCTACACAGCATAGTGTTAAAATGCTAAGCGAAACAGGGGTTCATCCCGATGTTTTGGTTTGTAGAACAGAAGAACCTTTGGGTAATGATATTAAGCGAAAAATAGCCTTGTTTTGTAATGTAAAACAAGAGGCTGTCATTGAGGCAATGGATGCGAGTACAATTTACGAAGTACCGTTATTGATGCTTAGAGAGAAACTGGATATTATCTGCTTGAAGAAATTGAAGATAACAGACTACAAAGAACCTAACCTAGATAAGTGGAAAGTCTATTTGGACAAGTTGAAATATCCAAAAAGCAAAGTAACTATCGGGTTGATTGGGAAATATATTGAGCTTCAAGATGCCTATAAATCCATATTAGAAAGTTTTATTCATGCCGGTGCAATGAATGAAGTAAAGGTGCAGGTAATTAATGTACATAGTGAATTTATTACAGATGACAATGTTAGTGAAAAACTAGAAAACTTAGACGGATTATTGGTGGCTCCTGGCTTTGGGACTAGAGGTATTGAAGGTAAAATCATTGCGGTAAAATATGCAAGAGAACATGGAATGCCTTTCTTTGGTATTTGCTTGGGTATGCAGATGGCAGTTATTGAATTTGCAAGAAATGTTTTAGGACTAAAAAATGCACATTCTACAGAGATGGACGCAACAACAGACTATCCTGTTATCAATATGATGGAAGAACAAAAGAAAATCAAATTGATGGGTGGAACAATGCGATTGGGTGC
>CANCPA010000341.1 GCA_947379895.1 Chitinophagaceae bacterium
TAATTAAAGGATATTTAATAACAAAGCTTATGTTTTTACAATTAGCACATACCAAACTTAATGTCTTTGGCTTTTCAAAGGCATTGACACTTGAATGTTATAGAATTACCATTCAGTTTCCCAATCATGAAAAGTTTGCAATGGTTCAACAAATTAGAAGAGCGGCAATTTCTGTACATTTGAATATCGCTGAGGGTTGCTCAAGAAAGTCATTAACAGAAAGAAAACGGTTCTTTGAAATAGCAAGAGGTTCAGTTATTGAAATTGATACAGCTTTTGATATTGCTCAAGAATTAGGATACACAACTACCTTAGATTTACAAACTTTAGGATATAATATTATACAATCATTCAAATTGCTGAGTGGCATGATTAATCAATCGACATCAGAAGGTTAACCATTCACAACTCACTATTCACAACTAACTATTATGATACTTACTCGCAGAAACAGAATCCTCCGCCAATCATCGGCAATCAGAAGCATGGTTGCAGAGACAATTCTTACTCCAAATGATTTTATTGTTCCCTTATTTATTGTGGAAGGGGAAGGTGTTAAAGAAGAGATTGCCTCAATGCAAGGTTACTTTCGTTATAGTTTGGATAATACGATTAAGGAAGTAAAGGAACTTTGGACAATGGGATTGAAGTGTGTTTTACTTTTTGTAAAGTGTAAGGACGAACTAAAAAATCAGTATGGCAATGAGGCATTAAACCCAAATGGATTAATGCAAAGAAGCATCAAGGCTATCAAGGATGCCGTGCCTGAAATGGTGGTGATGACCGATGTTGCCCTTGACCCATTCTCTTCTGATGGTCATGATGGAGTGGTAATAAATGGCGAAATTGTAAATGATATTACGGTAGATGTTTTAGCTAAGATGAGTGTAAGTCATGCAGAAGCAGGAGCTGATTTTGTTGCACCTAGCGATATGATGGATGGTCGTATTGCCGCAATCAGAGAAGCTTTGGAAGAAAATAATTTTACCAAGACAGGTATCATGGCTTATAGTGCCAAGTATGCCTCTTGTTTCTACGGTCCATTTAGGGATGCACTGGATTCTGCCCCTGGATTTGGAGATAAGAAAACCTATCAAATGGATTATCATAATCGTACCGAAGCAATTAAAGAAACTTTGATGGATGTAGAAGAAGGTGCCGACATAGTAATGGTTAAACCTGCATTGAGTTATTTAGATATTATCAGAGAAGTAAAGAATGCTGTGGATATTCCTGTGAGTGCTTATAATATCAGTGGCGAATATGCTATGATTAAGGCCGCTGCCAAAATGGGTTGGATTGAAGAAGATAAGGCAATCTTAGAAACCATTACATCTATCAAACGTGCAGGTGCGGATTTGATTGCAACCTATTTTGCAAAGGATGTGGTAAGAATATTGAATCATTAAAAGCCTTACTTTTTAATTGTTTCAAGTATGTTCAAATACTCATTTCTCTTTTTAACCCTTCTTTGCTCTTTTAGTAATTTGTTGAGTCAAACAACTCAATCGATAACTGAAAAGCCCAATATCATCATCATTTATGCAGATGACTTAGGTTACGGAGATGTGAGTTGTTATGGTGCTACCAAAATAAAAACACCAAATATTGACAAACTTTCCAAGCAAGGTTTGCGTTTCATGGATGCACATGCCACTTCTGCTACCTGTACTCCCTCACGTTATTCATTACTTACAGGAGAATATGCTTGGCGCAGAAAAGGTACTGATATTGCTCCCGGCAATGCAGCTGCACTCATTAAACCAGGCAAACCTACTTTGCCATTAATGCTTCAAAATGCAGGTTATAAAACAGGTGTAATTGGTAAATGGCATCTCGGTCTCGGTAATGAGGGTGGTCCTGATTGGAATAGGGAAATTCGTCCTGGGCCGTTGGAAATAGGGTTCAATTACTCCTTCCTAATTCCTGCCACAGGTGATCGTGTTCCATGTGTTTTTGTTGAGAATAGAAATGTCGTTAAACTTAATCCCAAAGATACTATTCAGGTTAGCTATTCAATTCCAGTTGGTAACGAACCTACAGGAAAGGATCATCCTGAACTACTAAAGTTAATGCCTAGTGTAGGCCATAATAATACAATTGTAAATGGAATTAGCAGGATTGGTTATATGAGTGGAGGGAAATCGGCCCTTTGGACAGATGAAAATATTGCTGACACGTTAACGACAAAGGCAAAGAATTTTATCATTAATAATAAGTCAAACCCTTTCTTCCTATACTTTGCTACTCATGACATACATGTTCCTAGAGTGCCCAATCAACGTTTTGTTGGTAAGAGTGGACTCGGTGCAAGAGGCGATGTAATCCTTCAATTGGATTGGACAGTAGGTGAAATCACTAAACTTTTGGACAGTTTACATTTGCGTAATAACACCTTAATCATATTTTCGAGTGATAATGGTCCTGTTGTGGATGATGGATATGCCGATAAGGCTCTTGAGTTATTGAATGGTCATACGCCTGCGGGAGTTTTAAGAGGTGGAAAGTATAGTGCTTTTGATGGTGGCACGAGAGTACCATTCATCGTTTCTTGGAAAGGAAAAATTAAGTTCGGTGTTTCAAATGCTGCGTTAAGTCATATTGATTTGTTTGCTTCCTTAGCAACTCTTACAGGAAAACAATTTTATACAAATGCAACGTCTGATAGCCATAATAATATTAAGGTATTGCTTGGAAAATCAAAAAAAGGGCGTGATTATATTATCGAACATGCTTTGAATGGAACTCTTTCTATCATCAAAGAAAATTGGAAATATATAGAACCTAGTAATGGCAAACGAATAGATGAGAACACTAACATTGAACTTGGTAACTATCAGGAGGCGCAACTCTATAACTTATCTGTTGATCTAGGCGAAAAGAATAATGTAGCATCTGACAATAAAAATAAAGTAAAAGAATTATCAGAATTGCTTAATATGATTCGTTATAATGGAATAAAAAATTAAAAGCAAACTTTATAACTCTATATTCAAATAAGCTTAAAAGGCTGCAACTACTTAAAACAAGTGTTAAAAGAATTTTCAAAAAAATTAAACTAATTCAATTTAAAGACTTTTGTGCCTTGTCTTTTACGGTCGTGAATGTGGTAAAATATTCTAATTAGAAAGCTTTTTACTAAAATTTTATGCACAAATTGAATAATTTTCTATTTTAGAAAAATATAATCGAGTTTTTTTTTAATGTTTTGACTTTTATTAGGTGCTACCCAATATTTTTGCGACGTAATATTAAAAACAACAAACAACAATACATGAGTACAATGACAGCTACAGCACCCTCAAAATTGTGGGGTGGGGGCAAGAGCCCGTTTAATGTTGAGTATGGTAAGCTGATGATGTGGTATTTCCTAATGAGTGATGCCTTTACGTTTGGAGCCTTCCTTATCGCTTATGGAACAATTCGTTTCTCTTCAAATGGATGGCCTGATCCTAATCAGGTTTTCAGAAGTTTTCCTTTCGCACCCGAAGGAATGCATGCTCCATTAGTATTCGTTAGTATAATGACTTTTATCTTGATTATCAGTTCAGTTACAATGGTATTAGCTGTTCATGCCGGCAAGAAAATGGATAAGCAAGCGGTTGTAAAAAACTTGATCTTAACAATCATTGGTGGTATTGCTTTCTTAAGTTGTCAAGCTTGGGAATGGAATCACTTATTTCATGAAGGTGCTTGGTGGGGTGCTAATCCATTTTTAAACGCAGATGGCACTCAATCATTACAACATTTCACTAATTTCTTCTTTACAATTACTGGTTTTCACGGTTTTCACGTTTTTAGTGGCGTAATTATCAATATTATTATGTTGATTATGACCTTGTCTGATAAGTTTGAAAAACGTGGTCATTATTTGATGATCGAAAAAGCAGGATTGTATTGGCACTTTGTAGATTTAGTGTGGGTATTTGTATTCACTTGCTTCTATTTGATTTAAGGCATTCCTTTTCCCCAAACAATTACATTAAATAATTAATAAATAGAATTATGTCTCATTCAGCAGAATTACACCACAATGATGGTGCAGCAGTTAAAGAAATTTGGAAAGTAACGGCTTATTTAAGCATCTTGACTATCATAGAACTTGTACTAGGTTTTTGGATGATGGGTATTACAGGCGAAGGTCTTCGTTTGGCTATTAAA
>CANCPA010000342.1 GCA_947379895.1 Chitinophagaceae bacterium
GTTAGATAAACCTTGCCGAGTAAAGCTTTTGCAGCAGGGGCGGTAGCACGTCCTGCACTTTTTGCATTATTATAATCATAATAATTTTCAAGATTCTGTTCAGCAAACTTCAAGTCACTGATGATACTATCGTAAACTACTCTTACAGGTGTTCTCGAAGGAGACAAATTGGAAACACCTATTTCAGAAGGAGTCAAAACTAACGGAACATCCCCATATAACTGAACCAATCTAAAGTAATTAAATGCCCTTAAGAAACAGGCCTCGCCACGGACTCTACGAACAATTGAAGGCCTAATTTTGGTACTGTCATACACATATTTCAATACTGTATTTGCTCGATTAATAGAAATATATGCATTAGTCCATACGGTTTTAATGATGCCATGTTGTGAACTGTAAATCATATTTTCCAACTCCAACCTTTCACCAACTTGAGTAGCAGTACCAGACATCGTTCCATCATCCGAAATCATTTCTGTTAAATAGATACCCGGAAGTCCTAATGCCATATCAGGACGCATAGAACTATACACTGCATTAACCGCAGAAATAGCATCTTCATCTGTTTGATAGAAATTAGTATTAGTAATTAACCCTTTTGGATTTTCCTCTAAGAACTTTTTACAAGAGGAAAGCAGCAATAAAAAGGGGATACAAAAAAGAAATATTCTATTTGAAAACATAGTATTCGTTTTATAAATAATCAATTAAAAGTTAGCATTAATCCCTATTCTGATTCCACGAGAGAGGGGAGTTGAACCATCATCAACCCCTCTTACGAGACCTCCCCGAGAACTAACTTCAGGATTTAGACCAGAATATTTAGTTATCATGAATAGGTTTTGTAAATTAATATAGGCCTTCATTGAAGTCATACCTGCCCTTTTTATCCACTTATTCGGCAATCTATAGCCAAGTGTAATATCTCGACATCTTAGGAAAGAGCCGTTTTCGATATAGTAATCTGTAGCCTCTCTAGCATCAAGTGTAGAACCTGCTACAGATACTTTAGTAGTCAAATTGTTAGCTCTAATTGCATCCAGCTTTGCAGGGTCTGTATCAGGATAAATTACCTGATAGCGTTTATCAAAAATATCTTTTCTAATATTTGAACTGCCCGACATTGTTCCATAAGAAATTTGATAGGTATTAAAAATCTGACTACCCACAGAATAACTAAAGAATGAAGTAAGGTCGAAGGACATATAGGTAATATTGATATTGAAACCCCCAAAGTATTTAGGTAAGGCACTACCAATATAAGTTCTATCAGCATCTGATAATAAATTATCATTATTCAAATCTGCATATCGTCTATCCCCTTCTTTTGCAGAAGGCATAAAGGTTGCAGCCTTAGTTTTGATAGTGGTTTCATTCCAAATACCGATTGCGTTATACCCATAAAACTGACCAACAGGTTTGCCCGGTTCAATTCTAGTAATGTAACCACCGGTACCAATCGCACCGTCGGGAGGATTATAATATTCACCTGCCGCACCCGTTAACTTTTCTACAAGATTTCTATTGAAAGCGATATTTCCTCCTACATTGACCCGAAACTTCTTGCCTTCTATCACCTTCGCCTCTACTGAAAATTCTAACCCTTCGTTACGCATTGTCGCCAAATTAGCTGTGTAGCTAGTGAATCCTGAAGTAAGAGGCGGTGTGACATTTACCAATAAATCCTTTGTTACCCTTCTGTAGGCATCGATAGTGAGGAATATTTTATTATGAAAAATGGATGCATCAATACCACCATTAAATGATTGTGTTCTTTCCCACTTCAATAATGGATTGGCAAGAGAAGTAGGGTAATAACCAATGTTAACGGTACTATTACCATTAACAAAATAATTACTTGATAATGTTGACATAGTAGAATAGGGACTTATTCCTTGATTTCCTACGACACCAAAACTACTCCGTATTTTAAACTCATTAAGAATTGATTTAGCTGGTGCAAACCATTTCTCTTTGTCCATTTTCCAAGCCAACCCTAATGAAGGAAAGAAACCATATTTATTATTATCAGTGAATTTGGAAGTACCATCAAATCTTCCTGAAAGGTTCACTATATATTTATTGTCATAGGAATACACTCCTTGCAATACAGATGAAATCAATTGATAAGAACTATAGGTTGATTTAGGAACACTGGGTATAGCACCGGATTGTATAGAATAGAATGAAGTGATATCGGAAGTAAATCCTGAACTGCCCACACTTTGCGTTTCGGCAGTATATTTCTCAGCAGAAGCAACAGCAGCAAGAGATAAAGCATGCAATCCGAAAGTCTTCCTGTAACTTAAATTCATTTGGTATAGAGCCGACTTGTTTTGTGAGTTTCCTACTGAAGCATCGCCCTTTTGAGTGCCATAAGTAGGCACAATTGATACAGGAATATAGTTCTGTAAGATAGAATTATACTGTGTTAATGCTAAGGTTCCTGTAAGTCTCAATTCATTTGTGATGGTATATGCTAGAGAGATATTTGCTAGAATCTGAGTAGAAATATTTACGTTCTTAACTCCTTTTGAAGAGGTGTATAACAACGGATTATTTCCTCCTGCATTATTAGGATTACTAGTTGTAGGAGCATAAGCTGCAATAACAGTACTGATTGGGAATCGAGGATTGTAATAAATTGGCCCATAAACAGAATCATTGAAATAACCATTTCCATAACCATATAAGTAACTATTGATACGGTTAAAAGTTCCATCAGGGTTAATCAAAGGAGAATTAGGTGCCCAACTTTTTGCTCGACCCATCAGTGTAGAAGAAGCATTACCATTTCTTTCCGTGTTATTGACACTAATATTGGCAATCATTGTCAATTTTGGTGCGAGTGTTGCCTCATAATTGAACTTACAGCTATACCGATTTAACGAAGTATTTGGAATAACTCCCGGCTGATAGAAATATTGACCCGACAAATAATACTTAGACATTTGTGAACCGCCCGATATGCTGACATTTGCATCGGTGGATTGAACCACTTGCATCAGTTCTTTTTGATGGTCATAATTTTGTAAAGAATCCATTTCACTATCTGTAAATGGGATTAAAGTGGAAGAAGTATAAGTGCCAATATATTGGCGATACTTCCAAGCCTCGTTAGCGAATACTGCATAATCCTTTGCTTTAAGCATCTTTTCATATTTCTGTGGAGCAATCATTGCCTCATTAAATCCGACACTCACTCTTGTTTTACCCGCTTTACCTGTTTTTGTAGTAATCAAAATTACTCCATTAGCACCTCTACTACCATATACAGCAGTGGCAGCTGCATCTTTCAATATTTCCATTGATTCAATATCAGTAGGATTAATGGTAGATAAAGGATTTGCAGTATTATTTCCAACAACTGATCCAATATTTGAATTTGTATTCAGATTCAAATTAGGTGGTTCGAAGGGAATACCATCTATTACATACAAAGGTTGAGTTGAGAAACTAAGACTACCTGCTCCCCGAACCTCTATATTAATGCCACCACCTGGCTCGGAACTAGTTTCAGAAACCATAACACCTGCGGCACGACCACCAATTAACTGTTGAAAATTTGTATAACCTCCTTCAGCAACGTTTTTAGTACTAACATTGGTTATTGAAGTCGAAAAATCCTTACGCTTTTGGGTAACATAGCCTACTACAATCACATCTTCCATATCGGATGATACTGCTTTTAGAGAAACAGTATTATTATTATTGATTGATTTTACAGTAATAATTTTTGGTTCGTATCCAACAATTATAAAGCTTAAAGAGGCTGACTTCGATGCTTTAATTTTAAATTCTCCATTAGCGTTAGTAACAGTACCTTTTAAATTATTTCCTACAATTCTTACTGTTACATTTTCAATTGGCGTTTTCTTTTCAGCATCAATGACCTTGCCTTCTACAGAAATATCCTGAGCAGACGCAACTGCTGAAATAAAAATTCCGCAATACAAAAGAAAGTGTTTAAGATTAAATTTGTTCTTAAGAATGGCAATCCAAATCATGGCAAACTATTATAAATTATTCAAAAATATTACACATTAAAGTCAATTTATGTGCCTTTATTGAAAGCAATATTATTCACTATTTTGCTTTTAATTTTCAAGAATATGACCAAATA
>CANCPA010000343.1 GCA_947379895.1 Chitinophagaceae bacterium
GACTTTGTGCTTCTTTGAGTTATAGAGCCTTCGTGGCAAGAAAATAAAAAAAACCTAGTGTCCCTTGTCTTAACCCTTGTTTCACTTGTGGTAAAAAAACTTTGTGCTGCTTTGCGTTTTAGCGCCTTCGTGGCAAGAGAATAAAAAAAATCCTTGTGTCCCTTGTCTTAACCTTAGTTTTCCTTGTGGTAAAAAAAATATTATGAATTACGATTACGAATTAGCTTGGCAATGGCTACAACAAAAAGGCACAGAATTTCAAGGCAAGAAATTCACTTTGCACGAATCAGACAAGCCGGCAATTACCCTGCTTTTTTGTTATTTTCTTCAAGACCAACAAATTGCCAATTCATTAGGGATTGAGTTACAAAAAGGCGTCCTCTTGACAGGCCCTGTTGGATGTGGAAAGACTTCACTAATGAAACTCATGAGATTTTACTTGCAAAATGATAATCAGCGTTTCATAACAAAGTCCTGCCGGGAGGTAAGTTTTGAATTTAACAAAAATGGGTATGACGTAATTCAACGATATGCACAGAGCAATCCTTACAAATTCAACCAGCAGATTTACTGCTTTGATGATTTAGGTACTGAAAGCGCCCTTAAATACTATGGCAACGAATGCAATGTCATGGCAGAGGTCTTGTTGTCAAGATACGACCTCTATGTATCACAGGGGCTTATTACACATCTTACGACCAATCTCTCTGCCAGCGAAATCGAGGCAACCTACGGAATCCGTGTCCGCAGCCGCCTCCGTGAAATGTTCAACCTCATCGCCTTCAACAAGGACTCTCCAGACAAAAGAACCTAAATCAAACTTTAATGTGGAGTCATTGGACATCAAAACAATTTCATGTCGAATTTCGATTACAATTCTCTCCATGAACCAATTCTGTCTTCAATTTACTTATCATGGAAAATTTTGTTCAAATTAATCGTTATACTGGAAAATAATGACCAATAAATCATGAAATTAATATTTTAGTGGAAAATAATATTCATCTGAAATATTTTTCAATGGTAATTAGTAGCTTCTTTATTACGATTTATCAAATAAAAAATGCTAAAAATATTTCCTTAAAATAAAAAAGTTTACATTTGCGATTTACTACGTATTGTGTAGTAAATCGCAAACAAAAACTCATGTCGGAAAATACTCGTTTACAGTATAATTATCTCGAAGATTTTACCAACAAATTGAGGTCTTTAGGAGGGTATGCGCTGAACTTGTCTGATATCAAAACTAAATATTCTTTATCAGAAAAAGCGTTAAATCAAAGTCTTTATAGACTAAAAATTAAAAACAAGATTGCACAGGTCAGGAAAGGTTTTTATGTGATTATTACACCAGAATATGCTCAATCAGGTATGTTGCCAGCAACACTTTTTATCGATGATTTGATGAAATCATTGAATAGAAAATATTATATTGGCTTACACTCAGCTGCTGCACTTTATGGGGCTGCTCACCAACAACCCATGGAATTTTTTGTCATTACAGAAAATCCTCCACTTAGGAATATAAAGAACGAAAAAATAAAACTCAACTTTTTTGTAAAGAAATATTGGAACGATAGTTCAATTGTCAAGAAAAAGACAGATGCTGGATATATCAATGTAAGTTCGCCTTCACTTACTGCACTTGATTTGCTATTTTATTCAAATCATGTAGGAATTAATCGCACAATTACCATTCTTAAAGAATTAATGAATGAAATCAATCCATCTGAACTAGCAAAAACAGCAAAAAACTATCAGCAAGTAACCGCAATTCAAAAATTGGGATACTTATTTGAAAATGAACTTGACAATCAAAAATTAGCTAACGTTCTTTTCAATGTAATTAAGTGCAAGAAGTTCTTTCCAGTTGCATTAGTAAGTCAAAAAAATAAAGAAGGGTTGATAGATAAAAAATGGAAAGTAATTGTAAATACTCAAATTGAAAGTGACTTATGATACCGAGAAGATATATTGAAGAATGGAAAGAATATGCACCTTGGCAAGACTATGCCCATGTGGAACAAGACCTAATCATAGAACGTGCTTTGGTTGAAATCTTTTCAGATGAATTACTAAGTACCCACCTTGCTTTTAGGGGTGGTACTGCTTTTCATAAACTATTCTTAAAACCACAGGCAAGATATTCTGAAGATATTGATTTAGTTCAAATTAAAGGTGAATCAATTGGTCCTTTGCTAGATAGACTTAGAAAGTGCCTTGCATTTCTTGGAAAGAAACCTAAAATTGAACAAACCAAACATAACAACACGATTACATATCGTTTTGAGTCTGAAATTCAACCGGTAATAAATATGCGACTAAAGGTCGAAATAAATACTAGAGAGCATTTTAGTATATTGGGATTACAACAGATGGAATTCAAGGTTAAAAACACTTGGTTTAGTGGTGAATGTCAACTGACAACTTATCAATTAGAGGAATTGTTTGGTACTAAACTCAGGGCATTATACCAAAGAAGAAAAAGTCGGGATTTGTTTGACTTATATTGGGCATACACACACCATGAAATAGATACTGAAAAATTGTTACATTGTTATAATGGGTACATGCAATTTGTAGTAGACAAATTACCAACCCAAAGAGAATTCATCCAAAATATGGATGAAAAGATGGCAGATAGAGAATTTACTAACGACATACATGTAATTCTACGCCCAAATGTTGTTTATGACAATATAATAGCTTATGAATTAATCAAAAAGCAATTACTTGAAAAATTATAAAATGCAATTAAGCAATCAAAAGAAAAGTAAGGAAAAGAGTAAGGAAAAGGATTCATTAGTTCTCTATGATAATCAATAATTTAACAATTAATATAATATTACAGGTAAGTTATAAATCAGACTATTCGATAATTAGTTCAGTTCGAATATATTCAACTAACATTGCTCAAAGTTGAGTAATAGTTTGGGTAAATAATTAAATTAAACTCATTCAAATTCAATTTTTTATCAGAATATTAAAATTATCAAGTTGGGTATTTATCAGTATTTTGATTTTTGGAAACTCATAATTCATCACTCTTTGGATTTTTCCTCTTTCCCTACTCTTACTCTTTCCCTCCTCAAACTCATCTCTCGATTAACCACTAACAACTAACAACTATACTACAACATCCGCTTCCGGGCTAATTGCGGGTAGCAGGCACAGCCCAAACTTGCTTTGCGTTGTTGGCTATGCCTGCTACACCGCGCCGCCCGCTCACTGTGTTCATTATTTTCGACGATATGTGAGGTTTCCTTATTTTCTTTGGACATACTTTCACCATACAGCGGATGCGAGTCTTAAAGAGTAAAAATAAAAGCCAGATAATATAAGTAACATAAGATAGTATTATGAGGATTATAGACATATATCAAACTGATACCACTTTTTTTATCCATTTTTATTGCATAAAAATTATTTATCACTACGTCATAAATTTGATAAAAAAAAGGTATCAGTCTGATATATATAAAAGCTCATAATATAATTTTATGTAAAATAGAATATCTACTTTCATTTTTAATAGGCGAAGCCCCTGAAACCAACAACAGCGCGTTCATTGTTGTAATTTGTCGTACTATAGAAACAAAAAATAATATTGCGTTTACGCAAGTAGGGGCAGACGGAATCAATTCAGCAGACCAAACTCAATTTAGCATTTGTAAGTAATTCTTCAGAAGGAACTCTATGTCCCCTACCTGCGCAAACGCTCGCATTATTTCTTATTTCGAGGCGAGAAGTCGTGACAATTCACTTACTTTTTTTCAGGTTCTTTCAATGATAGTGTAAAGTATACCGCCACCAAGCCGCAATATGGGCGCAAAGGGAATGCAACGGTCAGCAACAGTAGTGGGTCAGGCAGGTTGAAGGCAGGTGGGAAGCAGGCGTTCGGCAGTCGGGGGTCAAGCGGTCAGGGTTATGGTCTTCCGGGCTTGGCGCAGGCAAAAGGTTGGCTACACAGCACATTTAGTTGAAAATCTTTCGTCGCCATCTTTTGCCATCGCCAATGCACCTTCACCCAAAACCCTCACCGCAGCCCACCCGAAGCAGAAACCCTGCTACCCCACAGCCTACCAACTGCCACCCACTACCGTAGGCAG
>CANCPA010000344.1 GCA_947379895.1 Chitinophagaceae bacterium
TTAAAGAAACAGGTATTTGAATTTACGATTCATGTCTCTCCCGATAATGACCGCTGTATTAAATTTGACAGACAGCGAGTTGAAATCAAAACATATAGTCCCTCACCTGATAGTCTAAAGGGCACAATTGGGGAAACAATAACCTATAAATGGAAGTTTAGGTTGCCTTATAATTTTCAGCCTTCTCCTTCATTTACGCATATTCATCAAATAAAAGCTGTGGTAGGTGATGCAGGCGAACCGTTATTTACGTTGTCACCACGCTTTAATAAAAATGGGAATACTTTACAATTAATCTATACTGCCGATAAAGGAACCCGTGCCACCGTCTTAGACGAACGCTCTCTTTCTTCCTTTCTTGGAGTCTGGGTGGAGGCAACAGAAGTGATTACAGTAGGTGAAAATGGGAGTTATTCTATCACCATAAATAAGATGGAGAATGGGAAAAACATGTTGTCTTATACTGCTAAAAATATCAAGACTATTCGTGCTGACAATGAGTTTATTCGGCCTAAATGGGGTATTTACCGTAGTTTAAATCATCCTGAATATCTGCGTGATGAATCAATTCGATTTGCAGACTTTTCGATTTATGAAGACCCGTCTACAAGCTTTCATTCAAATAAGACTGCAAAAGAAAGAAAACGAGATAGCAAAGAAGAGTAAATGAAATATGTAAAATGAAGTATGAAATATGAGTTTGCCATATTTCATACTTCATTTTGCAGTTAGACTGCTTTCTTCACATACTTGGTTAAAATTACGATTGTATCGCCTTCTATTTTCCCCTCAATTTGTTCTGCATTATCGTGTACTAATCTGATTTTCTTTACTACAGTACCCTTTGGAGCAATGAAATTAGCACCCTTTACATTTAAATTTTGGGTTAAAATAACATTATCTCCCGTTTCTAGAATTACTCCATTTGCATCTTTATGGATAATTTTTGCTGCCTCCAAAGCATCTTCTCCGTTTGCCCAATCTATAACGGATTCGTCTAAATAAACCGACTCAATTGTTTCACTTGCCCAAGGTTCTGCACTAAGCTTTGCTAATATCTTATAGGATAATGCTTGTACCGACGGAACTTCACTCCAAATACTGCCTGTCAAACAACGCCAATGATTGCTGTTACTATAATCTGCAACACTCAATTGAGCATAACAATCCTTGCACAATACTACCTCATTGTCGATAGAATCATTGTTTTTTGGTGGAACTGCGAACGCATGTAAGGGTTCGTTTTGACTACTGCATAGCTCACAGCTATTATTACTTCTTTCTTGTAATTTTATATTTAATGCCATGCGGCGAAAATACAGTCTATTTGTATTATTAATTAAAATAATCTTGAGTTGTTAATTGTTAGAAAGTGATAAAGGGGTTCTATATTTATGGATTTAGCATTGATACGCCTGTTTTAATTGTGGTAATAAAAGAAAGTATCAAGAGTCTCATTTTATAAAGAATGGCTACTTATTTGGTTCGTTTAGTTCCCCTTTCATAAAGCAATTCTATTTAATTGATGCGTTTAGAACGTCTTCATAAAAGCGTTATTGCTTTGATAATTCGATGAAATAAATTTATAATCAGTAAGTATAAAACAAATCTTACAGTAGTTGTCTTTTCTGTAAACGATTAGCTATTAACTTCGTGAAAATTTTATTGAAATAGTGAAGGCTATTATCACTTGAATACACATAATTCTTAACTCATATTTTATAATTTATATTTTCACTTCGCTATGGTTTTAATTGATAAGATAGAATTGCCAGATTTTCCGCTTTTCCTAGCTCCTATGGAAGATGTAAGTGATCCTCCCTTTCGGGCTGTTTGTAAGGACAATGGTGCAGATTTTATGTATACTGAGTTTATTAGTAGCGAAGGACTCATTCGTGATGCTATCAAAAGCAGACATAAATTAGACATTTTTGACTATGAACGTCCCATAGGAATTCAAATTTTTGGTGGTGACGAAGATAGTCTTGCTCTCGCTGCTAAGATTGTGGATGTAACAAACCCTGATTTGTTGGATATAAATTTTGGTTGCCCTGTAAAAAAAGTTGCTTGCAGAGGTGCAGGTGCAGGCGTATTAAAAGATATAGACCTGATGGTTCGTTTAACTTCAGCTGTAGTAAAAGCCACACGTTTGCCAGTCACCGTCAAAACTCGTTTGGGATGGGATGATAATAGTTTGAATATAGAAGAGGTTGCAGAGCGATTGCAAGATTGTGGTATTAAGGCCTTAGCAATACATGGTCGTACAAGGAGTCAGATGTACAAAGGTGAGGCTGATTGGTCGTTGATTGCTAAAGTAAAGAATAATCCACGCATTAAAATTCCAATTATTGGGAATGGTGATATTGATAGCCCTCAAAAGGCCGTTGAATATAAAAATAGATATGGCGTTGATGGGATAATGATTGGCAGGGCTGCTATTGGTTATCCGTGGATTTTTAGAGAAATAAAGCATTTCGTTGCCAAAGGTGAATTACTGCCTAGTCCTTCTTTAGAAGAACGTGTTGCAGTAAGTAAGAAACATCTTCGAAAGTCGGTGGAATGGAAGGGGCCGATTGTAGGAATCAACGAAATGAGGAGGCATTATGCCAACTATTTAAAAGGATTGCCGAATATCAAAGAATTTAGAAATAGACTTGTTACTATTAAAGAAATGGAAGAAGTGGAATATGTATTAGATGAAATAAAGAAGCATTACGAGGGAATAGAAATAGCAAGGTCGCCCATAGAGTTAATTGACTATCATGAAAAGTGTCCAGTTTAGACGTTGATTTTTAGTGATTAATTATTGGAGTTGATATTGTAATCAAAAAAATACGAACTTTAAATTTTATTTTGTCCCCAATTTAGATTCCAAAATGCTATTCTGTAATTTATTTTATTGCTTTTATAAAAAAATGCGAAAGGATTTATTAAAAACCCTATCTTGCAATACATTAAAAAATTTATTATGAAGCGAATCTTTACAACGTTTATGTTATTTACAGTAATTTCAATTACTGCACATGCTCAGGTTAACCACATTGTTATTAGTGCTATCTATGGTGGAGGAAGCAACACAAATGCAAAGTTTAAATATGACTTTGTTGAGTTGTTTAACCCAACTGCTGCTGAAATTTCGTTTACCAATTGGTCAATTCAGTACGGAAGTGCTGCAGGAACAGCATGGCAGAAGAAAATAATCAGCGCAACAATTCCTTCAGGTCATTATTTCTTAGTTCAATTTGCTGCTAGCGCTACAACACTAGTTGGAGCCGATTTGCCAACACCCGATTCTATTGGTGTTATTAACATGAGTGCTACAAATGGTAAAGTTGCATTAGCTAATGATACTATGTCTTTAAGTGGAGCAACTGTTTCAGGTGGTAGTATTGTAGATTTAATTGGTTTCGGAACAGGATCTGCTTTTGAAACTAAGGCGGCATCTGCTGCAAGTGCAACAAAGTGTTTGGTAAGACTTAATGGTGGTTGTACTGATACAGATAACAACTCGTTGGACTTCGTTATAGATAGTAGTAAAATCGGGGTAGATTCTATTGTATTTGTACCACGTAACTCAGCTAGTCCTGCTAATAATTGTACATTACTTCCGGTATTATTAAAATCTTTTACAGCATCTTTAGCTAATAATCAAGTCGCTTTGAAATGGGAAACAACTTCTGAATTAGATTTCAACCGTTTTGAAATTGAAAGAAGTATTGATAAAATTAACTACAGTGTAATCGCATCTGTTCCTGCTTCAAAAATTGTTTTAGGAAGTACTTACAAGTTTGCTGATGAGGCAAGTTTTGGGACTGTATATTATCGATTAAAAATGATAGATAACCAAGGTGCTGTTAAATATAGTGCTATTGCATCTGTAAATAAATTGATTGGTGCGGTTTCTGTTTATCCTAATCCTGTAGTTAATAGTTTACTAGTTAATCATTCAAAAGCTACAGGTGCTACTTTTGTGAAAATTATTTCTATTGACGGCAGAGTTGTTGCAAACAAACAAGTGGAAATTGGGGCAACTCAAACTTCGTTCGATGTTAGTAAGCTTAAAAATGGCAATTATATTTTATCATTTGATAACGGGACT
>CANCPA010000345.1 GCA_947379895.1 Chitinophagaceae bacterium
TTAACTATTTTTTCAGGTAAAAACTTCTTTAATGAATTTGAGTTGATAATATTGCTTGTACTCAATACAGAGATTTGTTCCGCAAGATTTTTAAGTTCTCTTACATTGCCTGGAAAAGGATAATTAATTAATAAGTTTTTTGCTTCTTCATCCATTTGTACAGGACTAGTCTTGTACTTTTCAGCAAAGTCAACAACAAATTTTCTGAATAGTAATAATATATCTTCTTTTCTGTCTCTCAATGCGGGCATTCTAATAGGTACAGTACTTAAACGGTAATATAAATCTTGTCTAAATCTTCCTTTCTCTGCAAATTCAAGCAATTCTCTATTAGTCGCTGCTATTACTCTAACATCAGTTTTCTGTACTTTTGAGGATCCTACTCTTATAAATTCACCTGTTTCAAGCACCCTCAATAAACGTGCTTGTGTTCCTAAAGGCATTTCTCCAATTTCATCCAAGAAAATGGTGCCACCACTTACTGTTTCAAAATATCCTTTCCTTCCTTCAACAGCACCTGTAAATGCCCCCTTTTCATGTCCAAACAGTTCACTGTCGATTGTGCCCTCCGGTATTGCCCCACAGTTTAAAGCGATGAATGGATTATGTTTTCGTGATGATGTTGCATGTATTATTTGAGAAATAACTTCTTTACCCACACCACTCTCTCCTACAACTAAAACAGTCAAATCGGTACCTGCTACCTGAACAGCCGTATTCAGTGCAAAGTTTAAGGCAGGTGCATTGCCAATTATCCCAAACCTATTCTTTATGCTTTGTAAATCCATCTTTCTTAATTTATAATTCTTTAATTGATAACTGATTTTCCATTACTTTTTTATCATCAATTATCAAATTTCAATTATGCATTAGTTAACTATTTCTCCAATCAAGGTTGCCCTTGTACATTCTTTTATTTTTACCAATGTGTAATCTCCCTTTTTAAGGTTGTAATCTCCCTTCGAAAATACTACTGACTTGTTTTGTTCGCTTCTGCCTGACCAATCTTGATCACTTTTTTTGCTATTACCTTCAATCAAAATTTTAAATGTCTTTCCAATGTCATTTTGGTTTCCTCTAGCAGAGAGTATGCCTTGCATATCCACAACTTCCTGTAATCTTCTTTTCTTGACATCAAGAGGAACATCATCTTCAAATCTTTTTGCTGCTAAAGTGCCCGGACGTTCACTGTAGAAATACATGTAGCTCATTTCATATCCACAATATTCCATAGCACTCAATGTCTCTTGATGATCTTCTTCTGTTTCAGTACAAAAACCTGTAATTATGTCGGCAGTAATGGTGCATGTTGGTAACAATTCTTTAATCCTATCTACTTTTGCCAAATACCATTCTCTCGAATAAGTTCTGTTCATCAATTGTAATAACCGTGAACTGCCACTTTGAATTGGCAGATGTATATGTTTACATACATTGTCATATTTGGCCATTACGAATAAAACTTCGTCTGTAATATCTTTAGGATGTGAAGTGCTAAATCGTACCCTTAATTCTTTGTCGATTGAGGCAACTGATTCCAACAAATTAGCAAATGTTACATTATGACCATTTTGTTCGTCATACCAATAATAGCTATCAACGTTTTGTCCTAATAGCGTAATTTCCTTAAACCCGCTTTCAAAAAGATCCTTCGATTCTGCAATTATTGAATGTGCATCCCTACTACGTTCTCTTCCTCTTGTGAATGGAACTACACAAAAGCTACACATGTTATTGCATCCTCGCATAATTGATACAAAAGCACATACTCCATTTGAATCTAAGCGAATTGGCGAAATGTCAGAATAGGTTTCATCTCTACTTAATAATACGTTCACTGCTTTTTGTCCTGTCTCAGCTTGTTGAATCAGTGTAGGTAAGCTTCTATAACTATCAGGACCAATTACAATATCCACTAATTTCTCTTCTTCAAGTAGTTTGTTTTTCAAACGTTCGGCCATACAGCCTAAAACACCCACTAAAACGCCTTTATTTGCCTCCTTTAGTTTTCGAAATTCAGTAAGTCTTTTTCTAACTGTAGCTTCCGCCTTTTCTCTAATTGAACAGGTATTAACAAAAATCAATTCGGCTTCATCCAAGTTTTTTGTCGCTCCGTATCCATTACTGTTCAGAATTGAAGCAACTACTTCTGTATCAGCAAAATTCATGGCACAACCATAACTTTCAATATAAAAGTATTTCTTGTATACACTTTTTATGTCACTTATAGGAGCGTATGCTTCTCCTTGTCTTACTTCATTATGAATTTTCTCTGTATCTGTCAATTCCATCTAAAGATTAAAATATTTTAGTCTGCGAATGTAAAGAAAATAATGTCACTTTGGCAGCGATGACACTACGAAATACGCAAACAATTACATTTGCAGACCAAAAAATGCAATTATGAATAGATTTTTTCTCCTTTTTCTATCAGTCCTTTATTTTTATGCTACTTCTAAAGCCCAAGACATTCCAATTAAGCCGATTATAAGGGAAACAGCAAAAACCATTAAAAAAGAAGCGGATACTGCAAAATGGAATATTAAGAGGGGAGGACTTGTGAATTTTACGCTTTCTCAAGGTTCTTTGAGTAATTGGGCTGCAGGTGGTGATAATTTTTCGCTTGCTATCAGTTCGTATTTTAATTATTTTTATTTCTATCAAAAGCAAAGATTTTCGTGGGATAATAATGTAGATGTAAACTTAGGATTTGTACAAACTACAAGTATTGGAGGTAGGAAAAATGATGACCGATTTGATTTCCTAAGCAAATTAGGTTACAAAGTTGATACAACAGGTAAGTGGTTTATATCTGCCTTATTTGATTTCCGTTCTCAGTTTTTTGATGGATATACTTATAGTAATAATGTTGGCACTTTTGCATCATCATTCCTTTCTCCTGCCTATTCGTTACTTTCATTAGGTTTTGATTACAAGGCTAACCATAAACTTTCAGTCTTTGTTTCTCCTTTAACTTCTCGTTTGGTAATTGTTGCCAATAATAAATTGGCAAATGTGGCAGCTTACGGGGTTGATTCCGGAAAGCATGTAAAGAGTGAAGTGGGTGCATTTACTACTATCAATTATATGAATAGTTTCGACAAAAATGTAACTTATAAGGGGAGGCTCGATTTGTTTTCGAATTATATAGATCATCCTCAAAATATTAATGTCTTTATGACCAATCAGTTTTCCTTTAAAATCAATAAATACTTTAGTGCTACTTATAGTCTCGATTTTATTTATGATGATAATGTGCGCATTTTTGGTGCAAAAGGAAAGTCTGCTGCTTTACAAACTAAGAGCTTGATAGGCATTGGATTTCTTAAGCGTCTTGATACCAAAAGATTTTTATTACATCCTGCGAGTTAAAAAGTAAGTATCTCGAGGAAGATTATAAATAAGCCACTAGGATATTTTCAATAATCTAGTGTAGTGATTAGTCTTCTTTGTCTAAACTTATATAATGTAGTTATGTATTTTAGAGTAATGAATACAAGGTTTTTTTCAAAGAAATACAATGTTTTGGTACTTTTTTAAATGAAAGCACTTGTGTTCTTTATGTTTTCTTCTTCATTTTGTTCAAGTCCTCCTTCATTTAGGTCAATGCATCTTTTTGATTATTCATTCACTAAAGCTAATAGATGAAATCCTAACAAAATATCTTGTATTTAATACGTTCTACCACATTAAACGTAATACTTTAAAAGTTTCACTTTCTTACATTTCCCTTACAAATTCCAACGCTTAAAATGCATTACTATTTGCTGAGAAATTGATGCAATATATCCCCACGAAAGAGTTACAATAAACAAATGATACCGGAAAACACTCGGCGCAAGGCAAACAACAAAGAAGAAATTAATGAAATACAAAGCAAGGAACATTAAAATAGATTGGTTGAATATTTTGTTATTAGTTCTAAATATACCTAACCCGAAATAAAGTACACTTGATACTAGTAAAATGGTATTCAATATGAAAAACAAAATTGGCCAAGGCTTGATTAATGTATCGTGCAGTTTGTTAGATGATTTATCTATCGCTGTAGTCTTATATTGATAATAATCTTTTGCAATAGTAGCCACCGAATCCCTGT
>CANCPA010000346.1 GCA_947379895.1 Chitinophagaceae bacterium
GCCTTACAAAACTTTGCTATTCAGCATGGTGGGGGTATCCAAACTTTCTCTTTAACCAATCTATTAATTGACCCAATTCCTACTGCACCAACTTTTACCAATCCAAATACCTTCGCAGGCACAAATGGTGCACCTACAGGTTTCAATGCCAATTGGGGTGCAGTTACAGGTACAAGTGGAGTAACGACAAGTTATCGTTTTGATGTTTCATCAAGTTCTACATTTTCTTCTTTTGTTTCTGGCTATAATAATTTAACAGTTCCTGCAGGTACCACAAATCAAGCAGTATCAGGTTTAACTTCTGGTACCACTTATTATTATCGGGTAAGAACCGCTAATGCAGCCACTGTTGCCACCAATATTAGTGGAAACTCATCCGTGGTTCCTACCTATGGTGGGATTACTTCTGTAACGAATGGTTGTACTGGAAATACAGTTATATTAAATGGATTAGTACCAAGTACTACCAATGTAATTACTTATAAAATAAATGCTGGTTCTACTTCTTTTGTTTCGGTTACTTCTGATGGTTCTGGGAATGCAACTTTTACCCTTCCAACTTCTACAGCGGGTTACTCCTTGGCTATCTTAGGTGTTTCTATTGGTTCAACGGGTATGATTTTAGGTAGTAACAATATCACAACACTTCCTGCTCAAACAGGTATTACGTTGAGTGTTACTAATTCACCTGCTATAAGTTTAGGTACAACAAGTACTAACTTGGCTTATTCTTCTTTTAATAATCCTGATGGATATTCTATCACTTATGGTGCAGGTGCAATAACTGCAGGTTTTAGTAATGTTTCTTCCACTTCCAATGCTTTCGCAGGTTCTGGGAATTTGGCAATTACAATACCTAATGGAGTTGCGGCAGGTGTTTATACTGGGACATTGATAGGCTCATTAGCTTCTTCAGGTTGTACTGCTAATGCAGCCTTCTCTTTGACAGTATTCACTTCTTATACTTGGACAGGTGGTGCAGGAGACAATAACTGGTCAACTGCAAATAACTGGACTCCTTCTAGAACAACTCCTGCTACTACAGATGTCTTAGTCTTTGATGGTTCTACTGTGGCGAGTCCTTCATTAACTACTTTGCCAAGTACGCAATCATTTGCTCAATTGGTGATTAAAAATGGAGCAAGTGCTACGTTAGCGAGTGGTGCAGCAGCTGTCCTAACTGTAAATAACAGTTTATCAATAGATGCTACATCAACCCTAACTGAATCAACAAATGCTAGTATTACCATCAATACAGGAGCAACTGCAACAATCAATGGTGTATTGAATGTAAATGCTGGAACTTATTCTACTGGGTTAGGTGTTACAACTGTAAGCGGTAGTTCAGCCATTTTGAGAAATGGTGGTGGTACGATAAGTACTTCTGGTACAGCGTCAGCTTTATTATTTACAAGTGGTGCAACTTATAATCATAATATTAATGCCGGTTCAATACCTACGGGTACTTGGGCTTCAAGTGGTGCTTCAACAGTATTAATTACTGGGGTTACTACAACTGTTCCAACAAATTTAAATCAGACTTTCTACAATATCACTTGGACTTGTTCTGGACAAAATACAGCTTGTTCTTTAGGTGCATCGGGAGCGTCTCCTACAATGAATGCAAGTGGTACGTTAACAGTAAATAATACAGGTTCTAGTACACTACAAATTATTTCTTCATCACCTAGTCAAACAATTGCTAACTATGTTCAACATGGTGGTTCTGTATTTGGTGTAAGTGGTCAAGGTTCTGCAGGTGCAAGAACTGTAACAGTGACTGGTAGCTTTACGATTGATAATACAGTTTCTACTTCTACTTATACTTTATCAAATGCACCAAATGTAGCTTCAACAGCTCAATTATTTGTTGCTGGTAATTTTAGTGTTGCTTCAGGTGTTACAATCACTACTTCTACGTTAAATAGTTCTACTGGAGAAATCAAATTCAATGGTACAGGTGGTGCGCAAACAATCAGTGTTGGGTCATCTTCAGTTCTAAATGTTGTAGGTGTTACTATCAGCAATGCAGCAGGTGCGTCATTGTCTAGTAGCTTAACAGTGCCGGGTACTTTGACCTTAACTACTGGTACACTTTCAGTTGGTGCTAATACTCTAACAATTAAAGGTGCTGTTTCTGTGACAAGCGGTTTAATTGATGCAACGACTAATGCAAGTTCAGTTGTAGCATACAATGGTTCTGCTGCTCAAAGTATTGCAGCATCTACTTTTACAAGTGCTACTCTGAGTAACCTTACAATTAATAATGCAGCAGGAGTAACTTTAAATACACCTCTTTCATTGACTGGTACTTTAACATTGACTTCTGGTGCATTAGCTACTACTGCTACTAATATTTTAACTGCAGGTAGTAATGCTACTGTACCTGTAGGAAGTTCTTCTTCCTATATTAATGGACCATTTGCTTGGAGTCTTCCTGCAAATTATAATACTGCTGGTGCTAAGAATTTCCCTGTGGGAGCTAGTGGCAATTTCTATGGTGTGGTATTGACAAGTCCTACTGTGGGAGCGTCTGCATCAGTTATTACTTTAACAGGGTTTAATACGTCTTCTGGTGGTACAGTAAATTCTCCACTAGTCGCACTTAATGCTACTGAATATTGGAGCTTTTCTGCAACAGGAACATTCAATGGTGCTTCTTCTATTAGGCTTTCAAGTGCTGCTTCTTCAGCAAAACAAGATAATGCTGTAGCTTATTCAACCACACAAGGTGGTGCGTACTCAACATTAGGGGCAACAATTGCTTATCCAACTTTGACAAGTACAAGTGCAGTTCCTGCAAGTTCTCCGTTGTTTTTTGCATTGGCTAATCCTGGTGCGTTGACTTATACTTGGACTGGTGCGGCAAGTGATAATAATTGGGCAACTACTACAAACTGGTCACCTACAAGAACATCACCTATAGCGTCTGATTTGCTTGTTTTTGATGGTTCTACTGTAGCTAATGTGACGTTTACTTCTTTGCCAAGTACTGAATCTGATGATGACCTTACTATCAAAAATGGAGCTAATGTAACCTTCGCAAGTAGTTCTGCAGCAACTTTGACATTTACGGGTAATTTGACTCTTGACGCTACTTCAACTTTGACACAATCAACAAACGCTAATATAACTTCTACAACAGGTGTTGTAACTAATAGTGGTACTATAAATATTAATGCAGGAACATTTACTGTTGGCGATGGTTCACCCGCCACAATTAGTGGTACTGTAAATGTTAATACTGGTGGAACTTTAACTATCTCAGGAACAGGAACTACAACTTTTAGTGGCTCTACTGCTAATCTGGCTAATAATGGTGGTACTCTTTCTGGTATGAGTGCAACATCTTTATTCTTTACAAACGGAGGAACTTATACACATAATGTAAATGCTGGTACTATCCCTACAGCTTCTTGGACTTCAAGTGGAGCTTCAACGGTTAAGGTTACAGGAACCACTAGTACATTTCCTACTGGTTTTGGGCAAACATTCTATAACTTAACTTGGCAAAATGCTAGTCAAAGTGTTGGTGCAAGTTTAGGTGCAACCCCTGTAATTAATGGAACAATAACTGTAAACAATACAGGTTCTAGCTACTTACAGATGATGTTCTCTTCGTCTGGTCAAACCGTTGCAAACTATGCTCAACATGGTGGTACAGTTTATGGGGTTAGTAGTCAAGGATCAGCTGGTATTAGGGCCGTTACTGTTACTGGTAACTTCTCAATAGATAATTCAATAGGAACTTCTTCTTACACAATGTCATTTAACCCAGGTGTTGCTTCCACAGCTCAGTTGATTGTAAAAGGTAATTTTAGTGCTTCAGCAGGTACTATTACCACTTCAACTGCTAATAGCTCAACTGGTACTATTATTTTAAGTGGTACAAGTGGTGCTCAAACAATTACTGTGGGCTCTTCTGTTTTATCTGTAGTAGGAATTAATTTGAGCAATAGTTCTGGAGCTACTTTATCTAGCAACTTAACTATTCCTGGTACGTTGACTTTGACAAGTGGTACTTTGTCTGTGGGTGCAAATACACTTAC
>CANCPA010000347.1 GCA_947379895.1 Chitinophagaceae bacterium
GCCTTACAAAACTTTGCTATTCAGCATGGTGGGGGTATCCAAACTTTCTCTTTAACCAATCTATTAATTGACCCAATTCCTACTGCACCAACTTTTACCAATCCAAATACCTTCGCAGGCACAAATGGTGCACCTACAGGTTTCAATGCAAATTGGGGGGCTGTTACTGGTACTAGTGGTGTAACAACTAGTTATCGATTTGATGTTTCATCAAGTTCTACTTTTTCTTCTTTTGTCTCTGGATATAATAATTTAACTATTGCTGCCGGTACCATAAATCAAGCAGTATCTGGGTTAACTTCTGGCACTACTTATTATTATCGTGTTAGAACTGCTAATGCAGCAACAGTTGCCACAAATATTAGCGGAAACTCTTCAGTCGTTCCTACTTATGGTGGGATTACTTCTGTAACGAATGGTTGTACTGGAAATACAGTTATATTAAATGGATTAGTACCAAGTACTACCAATGTAATTACTTATAAAATAAATGCTGGTTCTACTTCTTTTGTTTCAGTTACATCTGATGGTTCCGGGAATGCAACTTTTACCCTCCCAACTTCTACAGCAGGTTACTCCTTGGCTATCTTAGGTGTTTCTATTGGTTCAACGGGAATGATTTTAGGAAGTAATAATATCACAACACTTCCCACACAAACGGGAATAACCTTGAGTGTTACTAATTCACCTGCTGTGAGCTTAGGTACTACAAGTACTAACTTGGCCTATTCTTCTTTTAATAGTCCTGATGGATATTCTATTACTTATGGTGCAGGTGCTATTACAGCAGGATTTAGTAATGTCTCATCCACTTCGAATGCTTTTGCAAGTTCTGGTAATTTGGCCATTGCAATTCCTAATGGAGTTGCAGCAGGTGTTTACACAGGAACTTTAGTTGGTTCTTTGGCTTCTTCAGGTTGTACTGCAAATGCTACATTCTCTTTAACTGTATTTACTTCATATACTTGGACAGGTGGTGCAGGAGACAATAACTGGTCAACTGCTGGAAACTGGACCCCTTCTAGAACATCTCCTGCTTCAACAGATGTCTTAGTCTTTGATGGTTCTACTGTGGCGAGTCCTTCATTGACCACTTTGCCAAGTACTCAATCATTTGCTCAATTAGTTATTAAGAATGGGGCAAGTGTAACGTTAGCGAGTGGTGCAGCAGCTGCCTTAACGATTAATAATAGCCTTTCGATAGATGCAACTTCTACACTTACTGAATCTACGAATACTAGTATTACCATCAATACAGGTGCTACTTCTTCAATCAATGGAGTATTGAATGTAAATGCAGGAACTTATTCTACTGCTTCAGGTGTTACTACTGTTAGTGGTAGTGCTTCCATTCTTAGAAACGGAGGAGGTTCAATAAGTACAGGCGGTGTTGCAGCTAATTTGTTGTTTGTAAGTGGTGCAACTTATAATCATAATATTAATGCCGGTTCAATACCTACAGGTACTTGGGCTTCAAGTGGTGCTTCTACTGTATTAATTACAGGGGTTACTACAACTGTTCCAACAAATTTAAATCAAACATTCTACAATATCACTTGGACTTGTTCTGGACAAAATACAGCTTGTTCTTTAGGTGCATCGGGCGCATCTCCCACAATGAATGCTAGTGGAACTTTAACAGTAAATAATACAGGTTCTAGTACCTTACAAATTATTTCTTCATCTCCTGGACAAACAATTGCCAATTATGTACAACATGGAGGATCTGTTTTTGGTGTAAGTGGCCAAGGTTCTGCAGGTGCGAGGACTGTTACTGTAACAGGTAGCTTTACCATCGATAATTCTGTTTCAACTTCTACTTATACACTTTCAAACGCACCAAATGTTACTTCGACTGCTCAATTGTTTGTTGCAGGTAATTTTAGTGTTGCTTCGGGTGTTACAATAACTACTTCTACTTTGAATAGTTCTACCGGAGAAATTAAATTCAATGGTACAGGTGGTTCGCAAACAATAAGTGTCGGTTCATCTTCAGTTCTAAATGTTGTAGGTGTAACAATCAGCAATGCTTCAGGTGCGTCATTGTCTAGTAGCTTAACAGTGCCGGGTACATTGACTTTAACTAGTGGTACAATTTCTGTAGGTGCTAATACATTGACTATTAAAGGAGCAGTTTCTGTAGGTAGTGGTTTGATTGATGCAACTACAAATGCAAATTCAGTAGTTACTTATAATGGTTCAGCCGCTCAAAGTATAGCAGCTTCTACATTCACAAGTGCTACAATTAGTAACCTTACTATTAATAATAGTACTGGTGTAACTTTAAATACACCGCTTTCTTTAACAGGTACTTTGACTTTGACTTCAGGAGCATTAGCAACAACTGCTACTAATATTTTAACAGCAGGTAGTAATGCTACTGTTCCTGTAGGAAGTGCGTCTTCTTATATTAATGGACCATTCGCTTGGAGTCTTCCTGCTAATTATAGTATTGCCGGTGCCAAAAACTTCCCTGTTGGTGCAAGTGGTAATTATTATGGTGTAGTATTGACTAGTCCTACAGTGGGTGCATCTGCTTCAGTAATTACAATTACTAGTTTTAATACAACTTCTGGAGGTTCTGTAAATGCTCCATTAGTGGCACTTAATGCTACTGAATATTGGAGTTTTACTGCCACTGGAACCTTCAACGGTGCTACTTCTATCAGACTCTCAAGTGCAGCTTCATCTGCAAAACAAGATAATGCTGTAGCCTATTCAACAACTCAAAGTGGAGCATACTCAACTTTGGGAGCAACAATTTCTTATCCAACATTAACTAGTACAAGTGCTGTTCCTGCTAATTCTCCATTGTTTTTTGCATTGGCTAATCCTGGTGCCTTGGCTTATACTTGGACTGGTGCTGCTAGCGATAACAATTGGGCAACAACAACAAACTGGACACCAACTAGAACATCTCCTTTAGCGTCTGATTTACTTGTTTTTGATGGCGCTACTGTTGCTTTTAGTTCAATTCCAACTGAATCAGATGATGACCTTACCATTAAAAATGGTGCTAATGTAACCTTCGCAAGTGGTTCAGCAGCAACATTGACCTTTACTGGTAATTTGACTGTAGATGCAACTTCAACATTGATACAATCAACAAATGCAAACATCCTATCTACAACAGGTATTGTAACTAATAGTGGTACTATAAATATCAATGCAGGAACATTTACTGTAGGTGATGGTTCACCTGCCACAATTAGTGGTATAGTAAATGTGAATACGGGAGGCACTTTCGCTATCTCTGGAACAGGAACAACATCAGTAAGCGGTTCTTCTGCTAATCTAGAAAATAATGGAGGTACACTTTCTGGTATAAGTGCAACTACCTTATTCTTTACGAATGGTGGAACTTACACTCATAATGTAAATGGTGGAACTATTCCGACTGCTTCTTGGACTTCAAGTGGAGCTTCAACAGTTAAGGTAATTGGAACTACTAGTACTTTTCCTACAGGTTTTGGACAAACATTCTACAACTTAACTTGGCAAAATGCTAGTCAAAGTGTAGGTGCAAGTTTGGGTGCGACTCCTGTAATTAATGGAACATTTACAGTAAATAATACAGGTACTAGCTACCTACAAATGATGTTTGCTTCATCTGGCCAAACCGTTACAAACTTTGCTCAACATGGTGGTACTGTTTATGGTGTTAGTAGTCAAGGTTCAGCTGGTATCAGAGCAGTTACTGTTACTGGTAATTTCACGATAGATAATTCAATAGGAACTTCAGCCTACACCATGTCATTTAACCCCGGTGTTACTTCTACTGCTCAGTTGATTGTTAAAGGTAATTTTAGTGCGACTGCGGGTACTATTACCACTGCATCTGCCAACAGTTCAACTGGTACTATAATTTTAAGTGGAACAAGTGGTGCACAAACAATTACTGTGGGCTCTTCTGTTTTATCTGTAGTAGGAATTAATTTGAGCAATAGTTCTGGAGCTACTTTATCTAGCAACTTAACTATTCCTGGTACGTTGACTTTGACAAGTGGTACTTTGTCTGTGGGTGCAAATACACTTAC
>CANCPA010000348.1 GCA_947379895.1 Chitinophagaceae bacterium
GTCAATACATACTTCCCTTTTGCATCAGAAAGCACTCTTTTCTTATTCCCATCAATTATTATTTCTACAATTGCCCCCGCTAATGGATTTTGAGAAAGCTTGTCAATAATCACCCCACGAATATTCTGTTTATTACTCTGAGAAAAAGAGGAAAGTGAAACAATCAATGCTATAACTAACAAACATTTATTCATTCAATTTTTTTATTTGAATGTTAAAACTAATTGGTCAATCAATTAATTACTAAGACATACTTGTTGAGTTGTAAAAATGGAAGGTTGAATTGTAAGTAAGCCGATTAATATTTGAAGCTTTGAGATACTCTTAAGTAACTTATTTTAAACTTACTTCCTCTCTCTCAGCTCATTACTCCTCTTTCATCAATGTTCTGATGTCATCAATTACTCTATTAATGTCAACCTTTTCTGTGGCATTGTAAATACCTCGAATTCTACCTTTTTTATCAATTAATAGCATAGATTCTGTATGAAGGAATTCCGTTGAATCTTTTTTTAATCCTAATTCCCTTTCAGCAAAATACGATTTTCTTCCTAAGGAATAAATCTCGTCTCGTTTACCAGTAAGCAGATACCATTTAAAAGGATTTATATTGTGACTTTCTCCATAGATATTCAATGTCTCCACAGAATCTTCTTCAGGATTCACAGAAAAGGAAACCAATTTTATATCCTTGTTAGCGGCAAAAGTATCCTGTAGCCATTCGAGATTGTTAGCCATCTTTGGGCAGATGCTAGTACATGAGGTGAAGAAGAAATTGGCTATATAAATATTTCCATATAATGAATCTTTGGTAATAGTATGTCCTAATTGATTCGTTAAACTGAAAGTGTCAATTGTATGAATGGAAGTATAGTTGCTGTCGTTTGGTTTTATCCATTCTGCTGTAAATTCTGCTGAGTTATAAAATGGTAATGCAACGTAATCGTTTTTACAAGCTAATAATATCGACAGAATCAAGCAGTATAAAAATGTCATCCTAATGATGCCCTTCCGGTAAACAACTTTTAACACTGACAACACCATAAAGCTTTTTGTTTTTAATTGTATAATTTGAAATAAGTCGCCCATTTTCATCCCATACTCTTTGAATCCCTTCTTCATCTCCTTTCGAATAATTACTTTCCTGATGCTTTTGTCCATTTGGATAAAAAACCAATTGTCTGCCATTCATTTTGCCATGAGTATAATTAAATAAATAGCGCTTATTGCCATTTGGCCACCATTGAGTAAATAAACCCTCCACTTTTCCCTTCGTATAATACCTAATCATTAATTTCTCTCCTGAATTATAGTTTCCAAATGCCCACCCTTCCTCAATTCCGTCATTAATGGGTACTTGATACAATATAATTTTACCATCATTACTTTTCTCTACGATATACCCATTAAATGGTTCATTATTATACTGCCATTGACCATTTGTCTTTTTTAAAGCAGTATCAAAATTTTGAACATAAAGATTTGGTATCCTTTTTTTATTAGTCGAATCACACGAAATAATGCAAAGCCAAAAAGTAATAACAATAACAATAACAAAACGCATTTTAGGGGATTCGAAATGTTAACGATTTTAATTAATCAACTTAGAACTCAATTAATTTTTTTTATACCTATTACGTACAACCTATAACCTAAAACTTACAACCTAAAACTTACAACGTATAACTTACAACGTATAACTTACAACGTACAACTTACAACTTACTTCACAATGAATTGTCCCATTAAGCCATCATCTTCATGATTTGGAAAATGACAATGATACATAAATGGCCATGTTGTATCCGAAAAATCATCAAACTTGGCAACAACCGAAACCGTCTCACCTAAATGGATGAAATAAGTATCCTTCCATCCTTTTTCATAATCAGCAATTGCTCCTGAACTTCTCGAAACGATATTAAACTGTATATCATGGATATGTATGGAATGTCCAAAAATATTTCCGCCACTAAATGTCCATTTTACGATAGCGTTCAATGGGATAGTTTGGTTAATTGTATTGTAGTTATAGTAGTTGTTATCAAAATAAAACGCCGAACCTCCTTGTCCGCCATTTATTGCAGTAGAGATTGAACTTGTTGCATCTGTAGATTTCCAATAAGTGTTACTGACCAAAGTAGTAGGCAAGGTAGTAATAGCGTTTGTTGTTGAAGCAGTAATGTTAATCTTCAATACTTGAAAATCTTTGTTGTTTAATAAACTTCCAAAAGCACCATTTGTTGCAGGCTCAGCTCCCGGAAAACCAAATGCTTGATTTGAATTATAGGCTTTAAGCAATATACTTGAACCAATTTCATCTTTTCCTAAATTCACCATTATTTCATATCTTTCTCCTACACCCATTACTAATCTTGTGACAGATACAGGAGTACTTAACAAGCCACCATCATTGCCAATTACATAAAATATTCGATTGTCGCTGAATCCTAAGTTGTAAGCACGTTCTGTTTCTGCATTTAAAATACGAAAGCGAACAAACTGTTTAGGCAAATTAACTTGAGGATTGATGGTACCATTTACTAACTCATAATCTCCGTAAGCGTGAGTAGTCAGATCAAATGAATTGTCGGAATTAAATCTTCTACTCGTCAATACTAATGGAATATCATCAGTGCCATAGGTACGAGGTAAATTCAAAGCTGCTTCTGTGGGATCCTTTATAATGATTAATCCTCCTGCTCCCATTGTTAATTGTTCAAGGGTTTTTTCATGCAAATGTGGATGATACCAATAGGTTGAAGCATTGTTCATGATTTCAAAATTTGGTGACCATGTAGTAGAAGGTGCAATCTTTTGATGCGGCCCTCCATCCATTTTAGCAGGAATATGAAATCCATGCCAATGAACGGTGGTTGTATCTGTTAACCCATTTGTTACATTCATTTGTACGTTATCTCCTTTGTTCATAATCAAGGTCGGTCCCCAAAAACTATATCCATTATAACCATAGGTTGTCGTTGCTGATCCTGTTTTGAAGAACTGTTTACTTGATTTTGACAGGGTTAAATTAAAAGTAGTACCACTTACTGTTGGTGGAATGAACAAGGTATTATATGAAGTGTCTGTACTAGAAGTAGAGGAAGATGAATTATTACCTTTTTTACAAGATACTAGTAAACTAACAGTTAATACGAATACGATAAGGGTGTACTTCATGTTTTTTATAAATTAATTATTCATGATCAATTAAGAAGGTGATCAATTCAGTGGAACACTCTTGAGTATTATTTTGTTTATTATGTTTCAAAATAATATGCACAAATAATATTAATTAAAAGTATTTTACTTTCATCTCCCTTTCTCTGATTATTTCAAACTTAAAACTAATGGATTAATAAATTGCTAATTAGTTATTGTTGTTGAGTTGTAGAAATAGGTGGTTGAACTGTAAAACTGCAACAATATACTGAAATACTCACCCAACAAAAGAGGCTAAAAGGTAAATGTAAACCTCTTAGCCTCTCAACTTATTTTAACTCCTTTCCTTTTTATATATCTTTTTTGTCTCTCTTAAATCAAAGAATCCCTCAACTTAGCAGCATGACCATTGTTATTATTTTCATTGAATTCTTTTGCAGCAGCAATAAAACCAACAAATAACGGTGCAGGACTCTCTACCGTACTCTTCAATTCAGGATGATATTGCACGCCAATGAAGAAAGGATGATTTGGTATTTCCATGATTTCTACTAAGCCCGATTCAGGATTTACGCCTGTCGCCTTCATGCCGTTCGACTCGAATTGTTCTAAGTAATCACTATTAAACTCGTAACGGTGCCTATGTCTTTCACTAATCTCAAGTTTTTCGTAAATCTTGCTTGCCAAAGAACCTTCTTCTAATTTACAAGGATAGGCACCCAATCGCATTGTTCCACCCATCAATTTGATTTTCTTTTGTTCTTCCATCATATTGATAACAGGATAGTCTGTTGTTGCGTCCATCTCTGTAGAATGTGCATTTTTTAGTCCTAAAACATTTCTTGCAAATTCAATAACTGCCAT
>CANCPA010000349.1 GCA_947379895.1 Chitinophagaceae bacterium
GACTTTGTAATGTATGAATATGAATTGTATCACCTACATTATAATGGTTATTTTCTTCCTGATACTGCCCTAACTTTTGCGAAGAAATATGGAACATTTAATGATTTGGACATCTATAAAAGTATTCCAATGGTAGATTGGCAAAATCAGGTATTTGGTAGTAGTGCACCATCTAATTCTCAAGTGCTTTCTATGAGTGGAGGGAGTGAAGGGACTACTTATTATGCCACTCTAAATAATTATAATGAAAATGGTATCATGATTAATTCAGGACTAAAACGTACTATCGGTAGTTTTAGATTCGAAAATAAGGCTACTTCAAATCTTAAAATTGGGCTCAACTTTAGATATAGTCAACAAACAATTAATGGTGCTGGGACTTCAGATGCTGGTTCATCTTCAAACAATACTTTAAAAAACATAGTGCGTTTTCAACCTTATAAAGGGCTAATTAGTGATGATAATCTTGATGAAGGTGCTACTTATGATGCCGCAGTCAATTTGAGTAATCCTGTTGCCGCTGCACAAAATGCAGTAAAATATAATACTTCAAAGGTATTATTCACTAGCTGTAACCTTAATTATACTATCATGCCTAAACTTACTTTCAATAGTATTTTGGGCTATACTGTTTCTACAAACGCTATTAGCCAATTTCAAGGTCTTACCACTTATCAGGTATCAAATACCTCTGGAACCTATTCAAATATGCCCTTTATATATTTAAGTAATTTTTCAACAAATAGTATCAGTAATACAAATACACTTAGTTATAGACCAATTGTTAATAAAATTGAATCTCTCGACTTTTTAGTGGGGCAGGAAGTCATTCTAAATGATGTTAAAAACTTATACCAGACTATTAAATATTTTCCTACAAATATTAATGCCAATCAGGCATTTGCAAATGTTCAAGTGGCTAACCCTCCTCCGGGTGGAGTTCAATCAGCACCCGTGAGTGATGTTTCGGGCGATAGGATTATCTCCTTTTTCATGAGAGGTATGTATTCAGTGAAGGGGCGTTATAATTTGAATTTCTCCTTAAGAAGAGACGGTTCCTCTAAATTTTCTCCGCAAAACAGTTGGGGAACTTTCCCTTCTGCCCAAGTTTCATGGCGGTTGAGTGAAGAAAAGTTTATTCAGCGTCTAAATTTTAATTGGATAGGCAATCTTAAATTAAGGGCAAGCTATGGTACCGCAGGTAATAATAGGGTCAGTAGTAATAATCTTTTCGAAACGACTTTCACTAGTAGCGTTCCTAATGCAGGATATGCTGTAAATGATGCATCAAATAATCCAGGACTAAGTTCTACTGTTTTAGCCAATCCTAACTTGAAATGGGAAACAATAGTTTCAAGAAATATTGGTTTTGATATGGATTTATTCCATGGAAGATTATCTGTTTCCCTAGATGGATATATCAATCACACAAACGACCTTTTATTAAATAGTAATATTCCACAACAAACGGGTTATACACAGCAATATCAGAATGTTGGTAAAACTAAAAATGTGGGTGCTGAGTTGCAAATGAGTGCTGTGGTAATTAAGAAAAAGAATTTTGGTTATAATGCTAGCTTTAATATCTCTAGCAATAAAAATACAATTGAAGAGTTAGAAGGAGATGTAAAAAGCTATTCGGTAAATTCAGGTTGGATTTCAGGAGGTGATAATGACTTTTTAGTAGAAGTAGGTAAACCTGTTGGACAATATTACGGTTACAAAGCAGATGGTTTTTATACGCTGAATGATTTTGACAGAACACTTTCAGACCCGAAAACTAGTAAATGGGTGCTAAAGCAAGGGGTAGCAAATTCAGCAGAAAGGTTAGGTTCGACGCAAGTTATTCCTGGACAAATGAAATTGAAGAAATTGGGTGATGTAAAGTCTGACTCTGTCGTACATACAACCGATAGGACTGTTCTAGGCAATAATCAACCTCTGTTTTTTGGTGGATTCAATAGTCAGTTTACATTCATGGGCTTTGACTTAGGCATATTTATCAATTTCTCCTACGGAAGTAAAACATACAATGCAAATAGTGTCGAATTTAGCTCCGCATATAAGGCGGTAGGGAATAATATATTGGCAAAATTTGCAAATCGTTGGAAGACTTTCGATGATAAAGGACAATTCATGACTGATTGGGATCAAATAGCAGCTGCAAACGTAAATGCAAAGGTATATGCACCTACAATGGGTCATTATATTTTAACCTCTGATGCCATTGAAGATGGTTCCTTTATTAGAATTTCCAATGTAAGTTTCGGCTATACACTTCCTAGAAAGTGGATTTCTGGAGCAGGTCTTAGTAATATCAGAATTTATACTACAGTTAATAATTTATACACTTTCTCAAAATATACAGGTTTTGATCCAGAAGCAAGTACTCGTCGTTCCAATCCGCTTACTCCAGGTGTTGATTATTCTGCCTATCCAAGAAGCAGATACATACTCTTTGGTTTAAATGTTTCCTTTTAATTAAAAAATGGCTACTCATGAAATATAATAAATATAAAATCGTTCTTTTTGTAATCTTCATCACCTTTACATTAGGGTCTTGTAATAAGTTTTTAGATTATTCTTCTCCTTCAAAATTAGATTTAACACAGGTATTTGAAGATGTCTATAATACCAATAGTCAGGTAATCGGTATTTATACCGAGTTGGCAGGAACAAATGGATATGGCAATCAACTGTCAATCAACTTCCCTTTAGGGTCTGATGAGTTTAATTCAAAGTCTAGTTCAGCATTTGATGGAGGGGCTAGTTATGCAATCTCTGGTTTTGGGGCAACAAAAGATAATTTACTGATTTACAACGCAATGGTTCAATTGTATAATGGTATTGAACGGGCTAATATTGCTTGCAAATATATTCCTGCTTCAAAACTTTATAAAAATGGCACTGCTGTCCAAAAACAACAGTTAGCAATGTATTACGGGGAAGCACTCACTTTAAGAGCACAATATTATTATGAACTAATCAGGAATTGGGGCGATGTGCCTGCCTCTTTCATTCCTGCAGCTGATCGGGTATCTAATTTCTCATCAAATGTTGATAGGGATTCGACCTATGAACATATCTTAAATGATTTATTGATTGCCGAGGATTTAGTTCCTTGGAGAGATGCGGTTCCTGCTTATGGGGATTTTCGTATCACAAAAGGGGCTGTAAAAGGATTAAGGGCTCGAATAGCCTTGGCTAGAGGTGGCTATTCCTTGAGGACGGCTTCAAGATTGATGGAACGTAGGTCTGACTATCTAACCTATTATAGAATCGCTTTTAATGAATGTTTGGATATTATCAATTCAGGGAAACATGGTCTAAATCCTGTTTATGAAAATATTTTCAAATCATTACATGGCACTACTCGATATGATGATAGTTATGAATTAATGTTCGAAGTGGCTATGTTTGGTCAGGTTAATGATAGTTATTTAGGGGCAAGTAATGGACTGTACTTCACAAATACTCCTTCTTGGGGCTCTGCCGGTGGCGGGCCTACTGCAATACCTACTTATTTCTATGAGTTTGATACCCTAGGTAAAGATTCAAGAAGAGAGGTTACACTCGCATATTTTAAAGTGCAAGCGGATCCAACAAAATCTATTAATCAAAAAATACTAGCTAGTTCTAGCACGATTAGTTGTGGCAAATTTAGAAAGTCGTGGACAGGGTTTACAGCAGCTTTGACAGGAACTTATGGAGTGAATTGGCCAATATTACGTTACGCAGATGTGTTATTAATGTATGCAGAAGCCGCCAATGAATTACAGGATTTTACAGGAACAATTTCTCCAATTACGGCCCTTCAGCAGGTACAACAACGTGCTTATGGGAATAACCCAATTCCAGTCACGCCAACCGATCATGATGGTTTCTTTAATGCGATTGTAAAAGAAAGGCTATTGGAATTTGGAGGGGAAGGTATTCGTAAATATGATTTAATAAGATGGAATCTTTTAGCTAGTAAGTTGGCTGAAACAAGAAATAAAATAGCACAATTTGCCTACGGTGCTGC
>CANCPA010000350.1 GCA_947379895.1 Chitinophagaceae bacterium
TATCACAATTTTACGTTTAATATCGGTTATCATAATTTGTCCTATAGCAAATATGCCTTAGGAGGTTATTTATTATATGGCATTGGTGTAGAATGGGCAAAGGGTAATTGGAAAGTGGCGACTTGCTATGGTCGATTGAATAAAATGACATTGCTTGGCCTCGATTCAATTGGAGGGCTGCCTCCTTTCTCTTATGAGCGTAGGGCTGTTTCTACTTTTGTGCGTTATGGCTCAAGTAAGCGTTATATAGCCATTAATTTATTAAGAGGTGCAGACGATGCAAGCAGTATCCCTGCTAATGCAAAGGCAATATCTGACCTGAACTCCTTTAATGCCCCTACTCCTGCTCAAAACCTAGTGCTTGACTTGCAATTCAAATTGCCTTTGGGTATTAAAGGTCTTAGCCTTGAAAATGAATCGGCTATCAGTTATTTTACAAATGATAGCAAAACTACTTTGTCTTCTGATACAGCCTTAAGAAAGAGTATCCCATTTTGGGGGATTATAAATCATTTCACCTCATTGAATGCCACTTCGCATTACTATACAGCTAGTAATAGCAAATTGAATTATGTGAATACACAAGGATTAAATGCCTATTTACAATACACAAGGATTGATCCTAACTATCAATCGATGGGCTTGAATTATATGCAAGGGGACATTCAAAATGTATTAGTAGGATTTGGGGTCTCTTTATTTAGTAGTAAAGTAAGAATCGGAGGAAGTATTGGGCGTCAAAACAATAATCTAAATAACACTACCCTTACAAAATCGGTACGTTGGATTGGGTCGGGTAATATTAGTTATAATGAAAAGAGTTTTGGGATTGACATGAATTACTCCAATTATTCGAGTGGACAAACACCTACTATTAGTCGCTTTTCGGATTCATTGCGGATTACCCAAAATAGTAGCACAATCAATTGCTCCCCTCATTATTCCTTTAATAAGGCTGGGCTTTCTCATACGATTAGTTTGGAATTGGGTTTGAACACTGTTTTAGATCTTGACCATTCTTTGTCAGGAGATGAACAGCAAAGGAAACTTTATACCGAAACGGTTGGGCTCAATTATAACTTGACTCATAAAGACAAGGGTATTTCTTTTAATTCGGGTGTTAACTATAGTCACTTAAATGATAACTCAGGCTACAGTTATAGAAGTGTAGGGGTGAATATGGGGGCATCTAAGCAAATTCTTTCCAAAAAAGTTAAGTTGAGTTTCAATGGAGGACTGTATAGAACCTTACAGGATTCTAGTACCACAGTCAACCATACTCTTTCCATGACAAGTGGGTATTCTATCTCAAAGAATCTAACTACTAGTTTGATGGTTATCTATAATGATGCGCCGGGGGTGGCTGCAATCACAAACCTCCCAAGAAGTACAAGGGAAATACGTTCGGAATTAAATTTTAGTTATACGTTTTAAAACTTTTAATAAAAATGACACAAATGAAAAAGTTACTCTCTATTGTTTTATTGCTTTGTTTGGCAATTGGTTCAAGTGGGCAAAATTTAATGTACTCCACTTCCAATGAAGTTAACACCAAATTGGTACTGATGCCCCCCTATCCATTGGATTTTAGGGGTTTATTAGATCAGCCAGGCAATCAGATTATTTTACACAATCTAGCAGACAACACCAAACAAGTAAGCTTGAACTTTAGTTTGAACTCTACTGATGGAAATGTTTCAGTGACTGGTAAAAAGCCTGTTCTTTCTATCACGTTAACTCCTCGTGGTACTGTGTCAATACCCTTGAGTGAATTGGGCGTTTTGATTTCCCAAAATCTACTCACCTGCTTGGGCGTTAGTTACAATGATATCGCTTCAAACCGGGTGTTACCCGATGGTTACTATTCTGTTTGTGTTACTCCTATGGAGGTTTCAAGCAACAAACTGTTAGGTAATGAGGCATGTTCGAATGTTTTTCCTATCATGGCTATCGAACCGCCTGTATTGCGTTTGACAAACTCGATGAGTGAAGACACCGTATTGAATGTGACGCCTCAAAACTTACAGTTTCAATGGAATCTAATGGCAAGTCGTGGCATCGCTGCTATGTCGGGCGTGAGAACTACCTTGAGAGTAGTAGAAGTTCCTAAAGGAATGTCACCGAATCAAGCCATCCTATCTACTGCTAACAGCAGCAGAATACCTCAGTTTTCAGTAGAGAATGGTCGTAACAACTTTGTATATGGCCCTACTTTAAGTCCTTTAGTGAAAGGGCGTCGATATGCTGCTGTGGTGCAGATGATCGACCCTACCGGCAAGGTTATTTTTAGAAACAATGGAACAAGTGAAGTCGTATCTTTTGTATTTGGAAGACCCGTATTTGATCCATTAGATAATAGCTCAACGAATGTTACAGGCTCCATTAAATGGGCGTACAAGGAAGTTGAGTTATTGAAAGAATCTGCTAATAATCCATTAGTTTTCAATTCACTATTAATTGAAAATAGGAGAGAGGCTATCAAGAATAATAAGCCTTCAAGTACTGAAACCTATCCTTTAGGGGGCGCATTAATCAATGTATTTGGTTCTGATGTACGTCCAAATGGAATAGCAATTGCTAGACAGACTATTGGAACTACGAAAAGTGATGAAAATGGTCAATTCTCATTGAGTCTTGTATTAAAACAAGCGATGAAGAAGTTTAAGTATATCACTTTCGAGGCAAGTCATCCTTTAGGTGCTTTTAGCAAAGCCATTCAAACAGTGGAGACCGCAGAGATTATTGAAGGCACTAATCTTAAGCCGATTGTCTTGACTGCACAAACAATGGAACTGACACCTAGGGTGATTTTAGCAGACGGTTCTGTGAATAACAATGTGACCATCAATGTTTTGATGCCACAAAAACAATGGAGCAAATATGCATTGCTTGAACAAGCGGGTCTTGCTTCTTCAAAAAATACAGTTACCTATGGCAATCAATCGTATTCAATTGTTGCGTCTCTAAATAATGGCAATACGTTCAAAAGGTTATTTCAAACAATTAGTCCTAATGAACACTATTTAATTCAGGTTAATTACCCTGATAAGGCAAGTGCCTATTATCCCCTCGATAATGTGTATATGCAGACTTTTGACAGGTATGCCGAAAAGCCTATCATTGAAATCTCCAAGAATTTTATCTACGACAATACCAATAAAGTAAGTGGTACGGTTATCTATAAAGGAAAGGGACAAGTAGATGTGCGAGTAGAGGCAATCATCAATCCTGCTGATATCTTAGGTAAAGTGGATGTTTCTGCAAAATATACGGCTATCACCGAAAATGATGGTAATTACATCATTGCGGGCTTGCCTAATTTGAAACATAATGCGGTGATTAAATTTGTGTTAACTGATAAAACGCTAAGTAACTATCCAATCACCGACGAAGTAGTCGCTAAGAAGAATACCGATTTAACCAAAGACTTCACTATTAATATCAAGAAAGTAACGGTGAGTGGTCGTTTGCTTGATAAGAAAGGTAATCCAATAGATTATGCACTCGTACTGTTAAAAAGTTCTAACAAAACAACGCATACAGACAATGCAGGTAACTATTCCATAGAACTTGAACAAGCGGAATTGTTAGGACAGTTTCAATTTAAGGCAGATGGTTTCAAGGATACATCAATTTTGGTGGAAAATAAGGTTGTAAGAAGAGTAAAGGACAAGGACTTCTTATCGGTTATCAATAGAGGAAACACTGTTTTGGATGAAAATACTAATAACAGTAGGGTTCAGATAAATGTGATGAATATGGATAATGAAACACCTGTTACTCAGGGTACATTAACCATTAAATCGAATACAGGTATCGTGAATACGATTGAAGTTGATTTAACTAAAAACAATTCAAATAGTTACACTTTTAATTTTGCAGGCAAGTATGATGCAAAGGGCTATGAGGTAATATTTACGCCAATTAAAGACGGGTCAACTAGGCTTGCACCTGTGGTTGCACAGGTTTCTCTCATCAATAATCGAATGAATGC
>CANCPA010000351.1 GCA_947379895.1 Chitinophagaceae bacterium
AAGGGTGCAAGAATTGATCAGAGTATATTGGCCAAGAGTAAATTGTATGTATCTGACTCGATATTAGCCAAAGGGAATGTAAAGATTGATTCGAATTTGTATGTAAAAGGACAGGGTCGATTTGATTCTATATTAACCATCAATGATTCATTAAGGGTTAAGGGGAATGTATTAATAGATAGTAATTTAACTGTTATGAAAGTAACTTCCTTAAATGATTCCTTGTATGTTAAAGGGAAAGCTAGGTTTGATTCTTTATTAACCATCAATGATTCTTTAAGGGTTAAGGGAAATGTTTTAATAGATAGCAATTTAACTGTCAATAAAGTAACCACTTTAAATGACTCATTAATAGTGAAGAGCGGGGTGAGAATCGATCAAAATATTCTAGCCAAAAGTAAATTAACAGTAACCGACTCCTTATTGGCAAAAGGCAATGTAAAAATTGACAATAATTTATTAGTTAAAGGGCTAAATATAAATGACAGCATTACAAAATTCTCATGGAGTAAATTAAATGTTGCTGATACTTCAAATATGTTATATGATTATTTAAGAAAAATAAATGATTTATATAGCAGTATTAATATTGCTAACGGATCTATAGCAAACAAATTATTCATTTCTGACACTTCTTTCTTATTACAAAAAAGGGATACCTCTACTTTGTCAAATAGAATTAATTTAAAATTAAATATTTCTGATACCTCTTCCATGTTAAGCAATCGAATACAAAGAGATACTATTTCATTAAGTAGAAGAATCAATAATTTGGTGACAGGCGCTGGTGATCTTGCAACTCTTAAATTAAATATTCTTGATACTTCATATCTAGTGGCAAAAAGAGATACAGCTGCAATGTTGCAAAGCAGATTTAAAAGAGATACTGCTTTTTTATCTCATCGATTAGATTTGTTAGAACAAGCTACTCTTGTAAATAATGGGTTGAAGTTGAATATTACAGATACCTCATACCTGTTACAGAAAAAAGACACGATTACGTTGTCTAATAGAATTGATGCATTGGCTCAAAGTTCTAATTTGTTCACAACAGATATTACTATAAACATGGGAGCAGGGAAAACATTTGGTAGGTTTAGTAATCTAGATGTGATCCAATCAAAAGGGAAGTCCATAGATGAAGTTATAAAAGATATCGTAACATTAGTAATCCATCCAACTTATACAAGACCAACTGCTGGTTTAAGTATGGGGTCGAGTGGTGATTTTGAAATTGGTACAAATTTGGGAACACTAACTTATAGTCCAAATTTTACTCAAAATGATGGAGGTAATTTTACTTCAATTTCTTATATAAAAAATGGTGTTGAAATAACAAGTAATACAGGTTCTCCTTCTGTGACAGACAATGTTGGAACATTATCAGCAACAACAAATTATCAAGTTGCTTATACTTATGGGGCAGGTACTACTGTTAAGAAAAATAATATTGGAGCAGATGACGCGGTTGGTCAGATAACTGCAAGTATAGTAAATTCTGGTATCATTACTTTAACACCAAGGTCTTATAGATATTGGGGAATGACTACAAATTCTTCAGCGTCAATAACTGATGCAGATATTCGCGCGATGTCAGGAGGTAGTATGGAATTTTCTAGCTCAAAATTGAAATCGGAATTTACTATTACGGGATCAGGTGGTTCAGGACCAGTTAAATACGCCTTTTATGCAGTTCCAAGTGGTAATTCAGGCACCATTTCAAGTATAAAAGCGGGAGGTTTTGAGAGTATTGCGGCATTTGATGTTATAACAAGAGATTTTGTTAATGCACAAGGGTATAAGATAAGTTATGACATCTATGTACAGAAAAATAGCGGAACTGATAATGTAACACTAATTATAAATTAATGAGAAAAGTAGTACTATTATATTTGATTTTTCAATTAACTTATTCTGTGACTAACGCGCAGATTAAGCTATTGGACTTTATTTCTCCAGCAAGCGGAGCTACCAACCCTACACATTTAGATAGTTTAGGTAAGGGCGGTTACATGGTGATGCCTACAATTAGTGATCGTAATGCAATTCCTACGCCTAGAAGAAAATTAGGTATGTTGGTGTATGTTCAAGCGGTTGATTCTATCTATAAATTAAATTCAGTTACATTAGATAATTCAAATTGGTTAGCGCTAGGTATTTTTTCTGCTGCTAAGATAAAGTCGGATTCTACAACCTTAAATAGGTCATTAGTAGATAGTGCAGCTGTTTTACGCGCAAAAATTTTATATGATTCAACAAGAATTAGTTCAAGAATTACAAATGTTAATAATACTTCAGATTTAGATAAGATTATTAGTAATGCAACACAAAATGCATTAGACTTAAAAGCAAATTTAGCATCACCCACTTTAACAGGAATTCCTAAGGCGCCAACACCTGCTGATGGTACTAATGATACTCAGATAGCAACGACTGCTTTTGTAAAATCTAGTTTGACAAACACTGTTGTAGATGCGAGTTCAAGTGCAAAGGGTATATTGAAATTAACCAACGATTTAGGTGGTACTGCAGAATCGCCAACAGTGAATAGTGTAGGAGGGGTAAGTGCTTCAACAATCACAACCATTAATTCAAAAGTAGCTTCTGCTACGCATACAAATACAGTTAGTACTTTGGTTCAAAGAGATGCGAGTGGTAATTTTAGCGCAGGCACAATTACAGCTTCTTTAACAGGAAACGTTACTGGTAATGTTACGGGTAATGTAACTGGAAATTTAGCGGGTAATGCAAGCACCACAACACAATTACAAACGCCAAGAAGTATATATGGAACTGATTTTGATGGTACTGCACCATTAACTGGGCCTATTGCAGGAACCTATGGTGGAACAGGCGTAAATAATGGAAGTAAAACGATCACTTTAGGTGGTAATGTTTTAACTGCGAGTGATTTTACAACTACAGGTGCTTATAGTACTACTTTAAATAGTACAGGTGTAACCAATATTACCTTACCAATAACTGGTACGCTTGCAACTTTAACTGGTGCGGAGACTTTAACAAATAAGACTATTTCATCACCTTCTTTAACTGGTACGCCAACAGCAACTACTCCAATAGATGCTGCGAATGGAACAGAGGTAGCAACTGCAGCCTTTGTGCTTTCTAAAATAGCAAGTGGTGCAGCTCCTACAGCATCAGTAAATTCATTAGGTATTGTACAATTAGCAGGGGATTTAGGTGGTACAGGACTTCTACCAAGAGTAAATACAGTAGGCGGAGTGAATTCGTCAACGATTACTACCATTGCAAGTGATATCGCTTCTGCTACTGCAAATAACACGCCTAATACAATAGTAAAAAGAGATAATAGTGGAAATTTTAGTGCAAGTAATGTTACTGCAGCATTAACGGGAAATGTAACAGGTAATGTGGTGGGAAATGTAACAGGTAACTTATCAGGTAATGCAAGTACAACAACACAATTACAAACTCCAAGAAGTATATATGGAACTGATTTTGATGGTACTGCACCATTAACTGGACCTATTGCAGGAACCTATGGTGGAACAGGCGTAAATAATGGAAGTAAAACGATCACTTTAGGTGGTAATGTTTTAACTGCGAGTGATTTTACAACTACAGGTGCTTATAGTACAACCTTAAACAGTACAGGTGCAACCAATATTACCTTGCCTACCACTGGTACCATTGCGACTTTGGCAGGTACAGAGACTTTGACAAATAAAACAATTGTATCACCAATTATTTCATCACCATCTTTAACTGGTGCGCCAACAGCAACAACCCCTAGTGATGCTGCTGATGGAATAGAGGTAGCTACTGCAGCATTTGTTAATTCCAGAATTACAACTTCATCAAATAGTATAGGAGGAGTGAGTTCTTCAACGATTGCAACAATTGCAAGTGCTGTAGCTTCTGCTACTTCTACCAATACACCTAATACCATAGTTAAAAGAGATAATAGTGGAAATTTTAGTGCAAGCAATGTTACTGCAGCTTTAACAGG
>CANCPA010000352.1 GCA_947379895.1 Chitinophagaceae bacterium
GTAGATCATGGTAAAACTACACTAACTGCGGCTATAACTATGATCCTATCCAAAAAGGGTATGGGTAACATAGCTAAGAAATATGATGAAATTGACGGAGCTCCTGAAGAAAGAGAAAGAGGTATTACTATTAATACTGCTCACGTTGAATATCAAACTGCTAATCGTCACTATGCTCACGTTGACTGTCCAGGTCACGCTGACTATGTGAAGAACATGATTACAGGTGCTGCTCAAATGGATGGTGCAATATTAGTGGTAGCTTCTACAGATGGTCCTATGCCTCAAACTAGAGAGCATATCCTTTTGGCTCGTCAGGTAGGTGTACCTAGCATGGTAGTTTTCATGAACAAAGTTGATCTAGTTGACGATCCTGAATTGTTAGAACTAGTTGAAATGGAAATTCGTGAGTTGCTTACTAAGAATGGTTTTGATGGTGATAACACTCCAATCATTCAAGGTTCTGCTACAGGAGCAATGGCTGAAGATCCACAATGGGTTGCTAAAATTGAAGAATTGATGGCAGCTGTTGATAGCTATATTCCTTTGCCTCCTCGTCCAGTTGATTTACCTTTCTTGATGAGCGTTGAAGATGTATTCTCAATCACAGGTCGTGGTACTGTTGCCACAGGTCGTATTGAGCGTGGTATCATCAAAGTTGGTGAAGCAGTTGAAATCGTAGGATTGATGGAAACTCCATTGACTTCTACTGTTACAGGTGTTGAAATGTTCAAGAAATTATTGGATGAAGGTCAAGCAGGTGATAATGCAGGTCTTTTATTACGTGGTATTGAAAAGAGCCAAATCCGTCGTGGTATGGTAATTTGTAAACCAAAATCTATTACTCCACATACTGAGTTTAAGGGTGAAGTTTACGTTTTATCAAAAGACGAAGGTGGACGTCACACTCCTTTCTTTAACAAATACCGTCCTCAGTTTTACTTCCGTACTACGGATGTAACTGGAGAGTGTACTTTGCCTGAAGGAACTGAAATGGTAATGCCAGGGGATAATGTTACATTGGTGGTTAAGTTGATTCAACCAATCGCAATGGAAAAAGGTCTTAAGTTCGCTATCCGTGAGGGTGGTCGTACAGTAGGAGCTGGTCAAGTTACTGAGGTTATTAAATAATTTATTTATCATACCTTTTTTATATCCAGCTAATTAACAACTTGTTAATTAGCTGGTTTTTTTACACGGGCATAGTGCAATGGTAGCATACGGGTCTCCAAAACCTTTGATCTGGGTTCGAATCCTAGTGCCCGTGCAATCACTTTGAGAAGAGGTTTCTCAAAACAGATAACTAGCAATAGTTTGATTAATTTAATTACCATGAATAAAATATCTGCATATTTTAAAGATAGCTATCAGGAATTGGTAGAAAAGGTGACTTGGCCTACGTGGTTGCAATTACAACAGAGTACAGCAATTGTTTTGGTGGCTACGGTTATCATCACAGCGATGGTTTGGATTATGGACTTTAGTACAAATCAATTACTAAAGCTGATTTACTCATTATTTAAGTAACAACAACTATGGAAGAAGTAACAGTAGCTAATACAGAAGTGGCAGAAGCCCCGTTGGATAATACTAAGTATTATGCTCTGAGAGTTGTTAGTGGAAAAGAAAAAAGCATTAAAGAATATTTAGATAAGGATATCAGCAGAAACGGTTGGACTAATATTATCAAACAAGTTTTTTTACCTACTGAAAAAATATATAAGGTTCAGAACGGAAAGAAATTGATGAGAGAAAAGAATCTTTATCCTGGATATATTTTCTTAGAGGTTTTTGACGGAAAATTACATGACGATATTGTTCAAAGTGTAACGAATGTTACCAATGTAATGCACTTTTTGACTGATGGGAAGGGAAGCAAAGGAAACATTATCTCTCTTAGAAAGAGTGAAGTGAACAAGATGCTTGGTAAGGTTGATGAAATGAATGATCAAGGTGTTACTATTAATGAGCCATTTATTATTGGAGAAACCATAAAGATTATCGAAGGTCCATTCAATGATTTCAATGGAGTTATTGAAGAGATTAATGATGAAAAGAAAAAATTAAAGGTTACTGTTAAGATCTTCGGTAGAAGTACACCTGTTGAATTGAATTATATGCAAGTTGAAAAGCTTGGTTAATTGTGAGTAATTAAATAAAGAAAAAGGCTAGCAAATTTTGCTTGCCTTTTTCTTTTGTATCATCCAAGTCCAAATTCTTCATGTATTTTAGGAATGACTACCTCAGCAAATCCTTTTCTAATTAGTCTTTCTTGAAATTGTTGTTGAACTTCATATTCTCCGTGAACCACAAAGAATTTCTTTACCTTTTTAACCTCTTGACAAGATAGAAATTGACTTAAATCGTCATAATCTCCATGTGCACTCAGGCTACGCATCACTTTTATGTCTGCAATTACTTTATGTTCTTCTCCATATATCCGAACCTTTTTAGCTCCGTTCATTAATTTACCACCTAATGAGAAGGGTTCACAATAACCAACTATGAGTATAGTATTCTTTTTATCGTTGATATTATTGGCTATATGATGTTTTATTCTTCCAGCATCTGCCATCCCACTAGCCGCTAAAATAATACAGGGCTTTGTCAAGAAATTGATGGCCTTACTTTCTTCCACACTCGCTGTGAATTCTAATCCAGGAAAATCGAATGGGTCTTCATCTATTTGCATCAGCTTATGAATCCTATTATTGAAGTATTTTGAATAGTCTTTCACTATCTCTGTGACTTTTGAACTCAATGGACTATCAACATATACTTTAATCTTCGGCATTCTTTTTTCCAATACCAATTGATTCATGTAAAAAAGTAATTCCTGTGTTCTGCCCACGCTAAATGCAGGTATTATCAGATTACCTTTTTTATGCACACAAGTTTCTTCAATCCAATGATGTAATGTATTGATAGTATCGTTGATAGGATCGTGCAGGCTATTGCCATAAGTACTCTCACATATAATATAATCTGCTTGAGGAAATGGTTCAGGTGATTTTAGAATTACATCCCGATATCTGCCCACATCTCCGGTAAACGTAAGATGTGATTCTTTCCCATTTTCTTTAATAGTCAAGCTCACTGCAGCACTTCCTATTATATGACCAACATCGGTAAATAGTACACTTACTTCCTCACAAACTTTTGTCCAAACACCATATTCAACAGGTTTAAAAAGATGCATTGTTGCTTTTACATCATCTTCTGTATATAATGGTTTAATAGGTGGTAACCCTGACATTAATCTTTTCTTATTTATAAAGGCTGTATCATCCCGTTGAATAACGGCGGAATCTTCTAATAGAACACCTGCAAGAGAAACTGTGGCAGGTGTACAATGAATAGTACCTTTGAAACCTTCTCTTACTAATTTTGGAATCAATCCTGAATGATCGATATGTGCATGAGAGAGTATTAAATGGTCAATTTCGGCCGCATTAAAACCAAATTCTGCATTGAGGGCATTTGTATTTTGTCCCATACCTTGAAACAATCCACAATCTAACAAAACTTTTTTATTATTACTAAGGGTGAGAAGATGCTTTGAACCTGTAACAGTACGGGCAGCACCATGAAACGAAATTTTCATACTAAAGCATTTATTTGAAGAATAAAGTTACTTTATTTTATCTATAATTACTTCAATTTTGTTGGGCTCCTAGAAGTATTTCGCTTGATTTAAAAAACATAATACCTATTTAGGTTTAAGACTTTATAGGGATTCTGAAGTTGCAAAAAGTCTTTTTGCAAACTCTAGAATTACTTATGCCACAAATTGTTAAATGAATTATGTTCATGTTCCTGTTTTGTGCGGTTATTCAAATCCGTCGTCTGAAACCCATACTATTATTGAATAGTTGTTTGTGATTTGGGTGCCTCGAGGTACTTTTGGAGGTAAATTGAGGGTAAAATGTTCATTCGGAAAAAGCGCAATCGCTCTGGTAGCACT
>CANCPA010000353.1 GCA_947379895.1 Chitinophagaceae bacterium
CAATGAATTTGACCTTGCCCAATTAATAACATCATTTAGCGCACCCATCATATAGCCGCCTTCCTGAGCATTTTGTACCACTCCCGGGAAAGGGAGATTGCCTTTCGGCTGATTATTTACATCCATTTTAATGCTCCTTTTTTGTGTGCATAAAGAAATCCCATAAAGAGTATGTAGAAGAAAATGATTATCTCGATTAATGCAGGCAAACCAACACGTTGAACTACGACAGCCCAAGGATACATGAAGATAAGTTCTACATCAAATACCAAAAATATCAAAGCGAATAAGTAATAACCTACGTTAAATTGATTATAGGCGGTTCCAACAGATGGAATACCACATTCGTAGGGTTCTCCTTTTTGGGCATTTGTTGATTTTTTTACAAAGATTTGAGCAATTAAAATACCTCCTCCAGAGAAGGCTACGGCAGCAGCGACTAAAGCAATGAGTGAAAATGAACCCATAATCGTTATTTATTTGTTGACACAACATCAAAAATTTATATTTCTATAATTTATTTTATTGTTATGTGTTTTTGTTCTAATGTTTGAATGACTATCAATCTGAAACTTTAAATAAGTTCAAATCTTTGTCAAAGATAAGAGAACTATGTTCTAAAAAAGAATGACCTAAGTCAACCTTTTTATTGTTTATTATCATTTTCAATTAAATTAGCAACTATAATGTTGTATAAATTTTTGAATGATGAATAATTGTGTATTGATTCAGTAAAAATATGTCTTTTTCTCACATCATGCTTAATTTTTGTTTCTAATTTATTCACTCAATATTTGGTCATATCTATAAGTTTGAGGAAATGAAAATTCAGTTAAATTTGATTTTAATTATTGGGTGTTAAACCTATTGGAAGGAAGTGAACTTTTTTTTCTTTTCCAGATTATAACAACCTCACATGAAAGATCTTTAGCGTGAATGTGATTTAATAAATTTAGATTCTTATTAAATATAGTAATCATTTTTTTGTTCATTTACTCAACATCTACAATTAATTGTGTAAGCATCATGTTTGCTTTTTAATGTTATAAATTTAAATAAAATTTGGATAAAATGAGATGAATAAAAAAGGAAAAAGTTACCACTAAGGTATTACGATTATAAAAAAGGTGACATCGTTTTTCAACTTATAGCTAACAATTCATTTTATTTGCACAGCTCTATATTTTTATACGGCTTTAAATTGAATTAGTTTGATTAGTTTCTTAACAGGTTTTGTAGCAAGTATTCAGCATGTTGTAACTGGGCCCGACCACATGGCAGCGGTAACACCTTTAGCGATAGATACCCGTAAAAAATCATGGCTAGTTGGTCTCGGATGGGGCTTAGGACACACAGTTGGTATGATTTTGATAGGAGGGCTTTTTATTTTGTTCAAAGAAATATTACCGATCAATTCTATTGCAAAGTATAGTGATCAAATTATTGGGATACTGTTAATCATAATTGGTTCTTGGTCAGTTCTACAAACATATTTACGCTATCGTAATGGCAATTCTAAGCCAACGCATTCGCATAGCCATGAACATCCCCATATACATAGTCATGAAGACATTGCTACACATGACCATGCACATTCCCACAAAATAGTAGTAAAAAATAAATCTTCTGCTGCTTTTAGTATTGGAATTGTTCATGGCTGTTCGGGGTTTAATCATTTATTGGCTTTAATTCCCACTTTAGCCTTACCCACTATGCGGCAATCTGTTTGGTATGTAATTGCGTTTGCCTTAGGCACTGTAACCGTGATGATTACTTTTGCTTTCATCATGGGATTTATTGCACATCGTTCCGAAATCCGCAATCAAGAAAAGTTTTTGAAAGCATTTACCTATATTGGAGGAGCTGCTGCCATAATTATTGGAACGATTTGGTTGGCAGGATGCGGAATCTAGTTTTAGTGGTTAGTTGTTAGTGTGTATGGAGAAAGAAATATTTAGTGAATTTCTTTGATATTTAGAAAAAATAGTTTTTTTTGTCACCACTCACCACTCACCACTCACCACTCACCACTCACCACTACACATTGCTCATCACAATATCTCCGTGTTGTACTCCTTTAATCCCTATTAGTTTATCAGATAATTCTTTTAAAATATTTGCCGGCCCCTTAACAGCAATAATCTCCAAACAACTGTCATGATTCAAATGAAAATGTTGTGTAGCAAGTATCCATTCGTAATAGTCGTGTTGTGTTTCATTTAACTGTTTCGAAATATTATTCTTGTGATGATCATATAGCAAACTAATGGCACCGGCAACAAGACTATTCTCCTTCCATTTCTTCTCAACAAGATTTTTTTCAATCAATTTTCCGATTGCTTGAGATCGGTTAGGATAGTGGTTGTCTTTCACAAAACTGTCAAGCAATTTTAGTGTATCCTCTTCTAAACTAACCCCAAAACGACTTACTGCCATATTTAATAAATTGAAAAACAAATATAGTGGATTCAAAAAAAGAGTAAGACGTTAATAAATGAAATGAAAATTAATTCCCCCTCTCTAATGACATTAAGTAAAGCGAAACCCCAAAATTAGTGTGTCAGATTGATGCAGTAATTAGAGGTTCTCAAGTTTTTTGAGATGACTTTGCAGCTTGAATCAAAAATAAGGTTGATTTTCAAGTGTCATTAGTGTTTTTAGTAGTTTCAGCATAAAATTCCCCTCTTGAGGGGTGCCCGATAGGGCGGGGTGGTTTAACTAAAATTATTTAAATTTCAAAGATGTCATTAGCAGCCTGTCGAAATCGGGTTGAAATGTAATCTGCTTGAACTTAGACTGCCTCAGTGTGACAGTCTTGCTGATTTTCTAAGCGAACAACAATGTAATCCTGTGTATATGGTAATTCTCGGCCACTAAAATTTTCTTAACTTAATGACATTGTCCCCTTCTCAAATAAGTGAGCTTTTTACGTAAAACGTACAACTTAAAACGTACAACTTAAAACGTACACTTCCTGTAATTTGTATCGCCTTCATTTTCTCCATTTCGGTCAACTCCTCACATATTTTGGGCAACCCAACGCCCATTTTGGGCAAGTCCTCCTCCATTTTGAGCATTTTTTTTGCATTTTGGGCAATCCCTCGCATTTATTGGTCACTTCCCCGACCATTTTGGTCACATCCTCGTCCATCCTGTCCATCTTTTCCGCATTTTGGGCATCCCCGCCTCCATTTTGGGCACTTCCTCAAGCTAATAATTAAATCCCTCAAGCTAATAATTCATTTTTTCTTCATTTTGGGCATCCCCTCCTCCATTTTGGGCACTTCCTCTAGCTAATAATTCAATCCCTCAACCTACCAATTAATTTATTCTTCATTTTGGGCAATACCTCCACCTCCTTAATCAATCCCTCAAATAAATATTTCAAGCTCTCTTCATTTTTTTCGTTTTTTTATGCATTCTCCCCTCTTCCACAACCAATTTCAACGATCCCTCCAGATGATAATTCAATTTAACTACTTATTAGACCTGTATTGAAAGCATTTCATCTCTCAAAGCTAAACATTAAAGAATTTAAAACTTAAAACATAAAATTTAAAACAAAAACATGAACTATCGTACCATATAAAAGGTAGCTTGCATTGCTGTCAATTTATCAGCAAGGATAAAAAACTCATTTTTTAATCAAAAAATCATGAATATTGGTTTTACACAAGCAGAGTCAGACGAATTAAGAAAGTACCAAACAATTCGTATCGTCATTAATAACAACCCTCTTTCGGTTGCTAAGTCATCAATGTTTAAGGCAAAGACACTCACGTTTTTGGATAACCTTCAAAATATTGAAGAAGAAATTGCCAATAAAAATATTGACACTTCAGGATTCACAGAAAACAAGAATAGTCTAAAAGAAATAGTGGCTATTTTTTATGACCCCATCTGTTCTTATGTCGAAGAATTTGCAATCGAGAATAAGCATACAGACCTTGCAAAAAATGT
>CANCPA010000354.1 GCA_947379895.1 Chitinophagaceae bacterium
TACGCAAAATCAATATAAATATCAAAGCTGCCACCCAAGGAATAACTTCGCCGCCTGTTGTAATAATAGCAAAGAATTTATCTATATATCTTCCTCCATCATAATTCAACAATAAAAAGAAGGAATCATTACCTAAATAAGTAGTCAGCCCCAATAAAAGTACTGCAAGTATTGCAGTTATACTTGTCGCTATTTTCAGATTTGTATAATTCAGTTGCCTCATTAAATTTTGATTGAATATCTAATACCATTTTACGTATAACTTAAAATTTATAACCTACAACTTAATACTTACTTCCCTTCTAATTGTATGGCCACCTGCTTTTGTGTACTTGGCTTTACTTTAAAACGATTATCAATTCTATATCCCACTACCCATACGATTCTTTTATCACTTTCAATTACCCAAACTCTTTCTTTGTCTGTCTTTGATAATTTTAAATCAATAAAAAACTTACTCAATTTCTTTTTCTTCAACATCCCTAAGGGGTAAAAGTAATCCCCTTGCTTAAACGGACGCAGTATCAACGGCCACTTTATTTCATCAGCATTGAGTGTTGCTATGCTAGAATTATTTGTAAAAGCTGTTTCTACATTCAAATGATTATTTACAATCGATTCTTTAAAGGATAGTTTTCCATTTGCAAAGGCAATCGATTCCATCTCCTTTTCTATCAAGATATGCATTGCCTCCTCCGATTGCAACGGAGCAATGATTAACCAATTTCGATTAATAATCAAACGATGTGTAGTTGATGCACGATAACTTCCATTTGTTGCATCTAACAACTTGATAACTTCATCTGTTTCAGTAGCAGCAAATCCAAAGTCCCTGATGAGTTCATAAACAATCGTCTTTAATGGCGTTTGTTTATTTAATTTGAGTATAGGAATATGAAATTCATTTCCTTTTACTTCAATCAGTTTCGCTTTTATCTTCTCAATAGATTCGTTATATATCAATTCAATTTCTTTAAATCGTTCAATGTTTCCTAACAGATTATCGTCCACTTGAGGATAGATAGTTTTCATCATTGGCACCACCTGATGCCTAACAAAGTTTCTTGAATATTTAGCAGAACTATTACTGCTGTCTTCTACCCACAATAGGTTTTGTTTTGTAGCGTAGGCAACTATCTCTTCTCTTTTAGCAAATAAAAGCGGACGAATAATATTTCCCTGCCTTGGTAAAATACCATGTAATCCACTGATGCCAGTTCCCCTAAAGAAATTTAATAAAAGGGTTTCTATGTTATCATCGGCGTGGTGGGCGGTGGCAAGTTGAAAAAGGCTACAGGCAGAAGGTTTAAGGTTTAAGGTAGAGGGTCTAAGGTCTAATGAAGTAGTTATTAATTCTACATTATCTAATCCAGCTTCTACCTTATACCTTCCACTGTTTACTTTAAGTCTCTCATCTTCTTCCTTACACCTTAAACCCTCAACCTTATTCCTTATTATCTCTTCAAACCAATTATACCTCAACTCTCTAGCGGCTACTTGTATCGAAAGCCTATTTGCTTCTGCATATTGTTTTGTATCAAAACTTTTTACCAATACTTCCCTTTGATATGTTTCGCCTAAAGACCGGACAAAGTTTTCATCACGAATACTCTCCTCTCCTCTCAGATTAAAGTTGCAATGAGCAATGATAAATTGAAAACCTGCCTGATGACATAAATCTACTAATACTACACTATCCACTCCTCCACTCACGGCAATTAACAATGAAGTGTTAGTAATATCAAGTTTTATTTCTTGCTTACAGTATTTAATAAATTGTTGTAGTAATGTCAATTAAGTTATAGGTATTAAGTTGTAAGTATTAAGTTGTAGGAAAGCCATTTTATACTATTACTTATGAAATAAAAACTTCATTGAAATTATTAACGAAGCACATAGAATTAGGTTTGTGCAAATCATCCAAATAATTATCGATTGTTTCGATTTCAATATCGCTTCTTCAAGCCGTATTGTTGTTTCCTCAACATCCTTTTTTGTAACAATAGTCATCGAAGGTTCATTATTGTTTTCATAACAGAAATCTGTCATTTTTTAAAGATTTAAATTTGAAAGCACTAATAACTAACCACTAATCACTAACAACTATCGATTCACTTTCGCCCAAGTATCTTTCAGTGTCACTGTTCTATTAAATATTAATTTATCAGGTGTACTTTCCTTATCAACACAGAAATAGCCTTTTCTAATAAACTGATGCCTCTCCTCAAGTGTTGCCTCTTTCAAAGAAGGTTCACCATACGCTATTGGCAATACTGTCAATGAATCAGGATTGATATACCCTTTGAAATCACCTTCAGCAGCTGCCACATTTTCTTCGGTGAACAAACGGTCGTACAAACGAACTTCTATCGGAACAGCTTTTGCCACACTTACCCAATGTAAGGTACCCTTCACATTAATACCACTCGTATCGCTGCCACTCTTGCTTTCGGAGATATAAGAACAATTCAATTGAACAATATTCCCTTCCGCATTCTTTATTACTTCATCACATTTGATGATGTAGGCACTCTTCAAACGTACCATTTGTCCCGGAGCTAAACGGAAATATTTCTTAGGAGCCACTTCCATGAAGTCGTCCTTTTCTATGTAAATCTCTTTACTGAATGGCACATTCCTTTCGCCACCATTTTCATCTTCAGGATTATTTTCGCTCAAGAGTATTTCTTCGCCAAGTTCATAATTAGTAATCACCACTTTTAACGGGTCGAAAACCACCATTCTTCTTTGAGCTATTTTATTTAGGTGTTCTCTAACGCAAAATTCCAATAGACTAAAGTCAATCAGATTCTCCCTTTTTGCAACGCCTATCTTATCACAAAATTCCCGAAGACTCTCAGGTGTAAATCCTCTTCTACGCATTCCACTGATTGTCGGCATCCGAGGATCATCCCAACTAGAAACGTGTTGTTCATTCACCAATTGCAACAATTTCCTTTTGCTCATCACCGAATAAGTCATGTTCAAACGGGCAAACTCATATTGCTTGGAAGGATATATTTCTAATTTCTCAATACACCAATCATACATTGGACGGTGTGGAATAAACTCTAATGTACAAATAGAATGGGTAATATTTTCGATAGAATCGCTCTGTCCATGTGCAAAATCATACATCGGATAGATGCACCAATTATCTCCTGTACGGTGATGATGTGCATGTTTAATGCGATAGATGATTGGGTCACGTAAAAGCATATTAGTACTTGCCATATCAATTTTTGCACGCAATACCTTTTCGCCATCCTTATACTTTCCATCCCGCATAGCGGTAAATAATTGCAAGTTTTCTTCTACAGAACGGTCTCTATATTGATTATTTATACCGGGTTGTGTAGGAGTCCCTTTTTGCGTAGCTATTTCCTCACTAGTGCTATCATCCACATACGCTAAACCCTTTTTAATCAGGTCAACTGCAAATTGATAAATCTGTTCAAAGTAATCGGACGCATATAACTCCTGCGCCCAAGGATTCTCATTACTCAACAACCACTTTACATCTTCTTTGATGCTATCTACATATTCGGTATCTTCTGTAACAGGATTTGTATCATCGAAACGAAGATTTGTGGCACCACCATATTTCTTTGCCAATCCAAAATTCAGACAGATGCTTTTCGCATGTCCGATGTGCAAGTAACCATTTGGTTCGGGAGGGAAACGGGTTAGGATGGTTTTGTGTTTTCCACTTGCCAAATCAGCTTCTACTATCTCTTCAATAAAATTTAAACTCTTTTCTTCGCTCATTACTGTCGTGTATTACTTTCTTTTCAATTCGTTCAAAGGCTACAAATGTAACATTTGTAAAAGTAATGTTCTAAGGAATATAAAAAAGAGATTGTTTTAAATCTAAAGTGTATTTTAGTTTAATGGACTCTATCCCTACTTCATCTTTAGTTGGGCAAAATAAGGATGTTCGGGATTAACAATCAATT
>CANCPA010000355.1 GCA_947379895.1 Chitinophagaceae bacterium
AAGCAGTTTTTCAAAAGTTCTGGATACGACTGTATCAAAACAAAAAAGTTTATTTCCTCTTTTATTTATTAATAACAAATTTATGAAACACACGAACAACACTTCGAGTGCTGCCACTACATGGATAGGCAGGATGTCTTTAATGGTGATTGCCTTGCTTTTTGCAGGAATGGCAAATGCTCAAAGTACTTATTATTGGGTAGGCGGAGCAAGTGGGGCTTATAACTCTTCTGCTAGTTGGAATACCACAAAAGGTGGTGGAGGTAGTAGTAGAACTACTCCAAATACTGGAGACATTTTGATTTTTGATGGAAATAATATCGGTAGTGGAGCTACTGTGAGTGCTCAAACTGTTACAATAACAGCTAGCACAACGTCAACTGAGACAATTTCTCAGTTAATCATCATGAAAAATACCACATTTACTAATTCTTCCTTTGCAAGTGGTCAGAATATTACAGTTAATTTTAGTAGTGGAGCGACTGTAACTGTTACCAATGATATTGTGGTAGATAAAAGTTGCACATTCAATGATGGTGGTAGCACCTTTATAGTGGGCGGTAACTTTGTAAATGGGGGTACACATTCGGGTACGGGGAAGGTACAATTAACAGGATCTTCCTCTTCTACTTGTATGGTGTATTTATTAATGAATACAGCGAATAATGACAATAGTGTAAGTGGTTCTAATTATGCGGCGAATAATGTTGTTTTTTTTGGAAAACTTTGGGTCGCAAATACAAGCAATGCTTATAGTATAGGAGATCAGGTAGTTAGTAATGGATTGCTTTATAATGTAACAGCAGGAAGTGGAAGCAATGGAGCTACTGCTCCTTCTGGATATGATGTTTCTCAAACTATAGGAAATTATACTTATAGTTATGCTGGAATTGCAGCACAGGCTACTATAAGTGCTGTTACTACAGGGGCAGCAAATGCTTTTACAACTTTTTATTGTGGTAATGGATATGTAGTGAGTAAGTACACAGGGAATAGAGTAACCACTTACAGTGTTTCTACAAATACTAGTTCTGCTTTGGGTTCTAATAGTACTGCAACAGGAGGAAATTATGCTGCTTATTTAGGTAAGGTAGTGGTAGGTAATATTTCTGGAACTATTGGTGCAGATAAAAATATTGAGTTGAATACTAATAATAGTAACAGTAGTTCTTCAAGTCAAGCCAATGACATGTACTGTATTCCTCAGGCTTCTACAAACACTGCAAGTGGTACAGCAAATTCCCCTGGAGGTCTAACAGTAAGTGGTGCATTAACACTCACTAAAGGTTTTCTTTATTTAAGGACTCCTGCTTATGGTTATAGCTCGATTGCTGGTCTTTTGGCAAGTACTCTAACTCTTACAGGAACTATTTCTTGTACAGCAAGTAGTGGTACAACTGTGGGAGGACTTAGCGGTGGAACATCAACAAGTAATGGTTCTGGTAGCATCGTGATAAATAATACGACAAACACAACAGTTGGTAGTCAAGTGGGTACTTTATTGTTTGAAGCAGGTGGCAATGGCACAAATATTAATGCCATAACTATGACTTCTGGTTATGTAACTCTTGGAACTTCTATAGCATGTGGAAGTAATCCTGGTTTAAAATTAAATGGAGGTACTTTTGATGATGGTGGTTTTATAATTACTTTGGCAAATGGATTTAATGGTACTGCTACTACGGGCGTTCAGCACGTTAGTCAAGGGTTAACTGGAGGATTAAAAATTAGTAGTGCTACTAAAACATTAGGTAGTGCAAGTTCTAATTTGTCAATTGGAAATTTATTATTAGCAGCCGGTGCAGGTAATCATACTATTTTAAGTAATATGACAATAAATGGTACTGTCTTTTTCTCAAATGCAAATGTACTTTCAACTAATGGTTTTACATTAACTATGGCAAATGGAAGTGGTGTAAACAAAACGAATGCAACTGGAAACTTTACTACTCCAACTGGAACTTTAAAATATGGTGCTTCTGCTTCGGATGTAATTAATATATCAATTGGAGTTACTTGTACTTCTGGGATTGAATTAACTCCCACTACATTAACTGGAAAGATTGGATTATTGACTGTATCTAGTACTGCCGTTTATACTTACAACCCTTCATCTAATGTTACATTTAATACAGGGGTTACTTTAAGTGGAACAGGAACAGGTGCTTTAACAATAAGTTCTGGCAAAACTGTAATCCTAGCAAATGGAAGTACAATTAGTCGCACTGGAACAGGAACTATCATAAATAGTGGTAATGGATTTCAATATGGTACAGGGGCATCTGATAGAGTAAATGTTTCAATCGCTGCAAGTGTAACATCAAGTTCAGAAATAACTGGAACTACAGGTAAGGTAGGTACATTAACTATTAGTGGAAATAAAACCTATACACTTGGTTCGGCAGTTTCTTTAGATGCAATTAATGTTTCCTCATCTTCAGATATTCTTAACTGTGTTACTTATGCAGTCAGTGCTAATTCTTCAACAATCACTAGTTCAGGATCTGGAACAATACAAACGCAGTGTACTACTAATCCTCCTTTGCCTGCAACAGTAAGTGGGTGGTCTGGTACCGTAAATTACAACACTACCGCAGGTGGTCAATCTATACTTGGTGATACTTACACTAATTTAACTTTAGGTAATACTTCTAATACGCAAACTGCTTTAGGTAACTTAGTAGTCAATGGCATCTTCACAACTACAAGTGGTGGTACACTCGATCTAACATCAGCTTACACACTTTCAGGTACACTTGGAACAATTACGAATGGTGGTACATTATTAATTAAAAATACTTCTTCCACACCTTACCCTTCTAGTAAAACTTGGGGAGGCACAGTTTCTTTTGGTGGTAGCGGTAGTGCGCAAAGTTTGCCTGCAGGTACTTATAATTCTTTGAATTTTACCAATACAAGTGGTATATCAATGACGGGTTCTGTTACTGTCAATACCGGCTTAACATTTACGGGTACTAAGCCTGTATTAACTGTGGGTGCAAATACCTTAACATTAAAGGGTACTACTCTGACTACTAGTAGTACAGGTGGAAACATTGATGCAAGTAATGCAACTGCTACAATTGTGTACAATGGTTCTGCTCCACAAACCATTGCTGTAAATACTTTTACAAGTACAGGGACTATCAATAACTTACAAATAAGTAATAGTACAGGTGTTACTTTGAGTACCCCTATTACAGTAACTGGTGTTTTAACACTCACAACTGGAACACTGAATACAGATAACACCAATATAATTAGCATTACAAATACGGTAACAAGTGCCGTAACTGGCATGTCGAGTAGTGCGTCAAGTAGTTATATAAATGGTCCAATGAAATGGACGTTGCCTGCAACGGGTAGCGGAGATTATATTTTTCCCGTTGGCGCATCTCTAAAATATTATCGATTAGTTTTAACCAATCCAACAACTAGTACTTCGGGTACAACTGTTGCTACAGTACAAATGACTGCTAGCGGTTCGGGTGGTAGCTATAACCCTTCTACTCTATCTGGTATTAGTTCCAATGAATATTGGAGTATTGCCTCGTCTGTAGGAGATATTACGGGTGGTAATCTGTCTTTATATAGAACAGGAGTCAACAATGCTTCGTTTGATGCAATTGGTTACGCCACCACTTCAAACGGTAGCTACACCTCAATTGCAGGAAGTGCTTCTGTTGCTAATGATTCTATCGTAAATTCAAATAGCATCAACACTATCAGTGTAGGGAACTCAAACTATTTTACTTTAGCAACACAATATACTGCCAATCCAATTGTCAATGGCATTTCGGGTAGGGCTGCTGGAACAAATGTCTATTTAGGCGATACTATCACTGTTCTTGGTAATAATTTTACTAGTACAGGATTATCAGTCGCATTTAATGGGGTAAGTGCCTCTTACATAAATTTTGTTGATGCCTCTCATATACAGGCAATT
>CANCPA010000356.1 GCA_947379895.1 Chitinophagaceae bacterium
ATCTCACTCATTAAGCAGCTAACGCTTCATTTAATTCGTTAATAATTTCGTCTGTGTTTTCACCAAACAATTGCCACATCTTGCCCAATCCACCCTGTGCATTAAAAGGGTTTAAATCAAAATCATCCCTTTCAATATGAAAACTACTCACCACATAATCCTTAATCATGCGCAACCACTGCATTTGCTCCTCATTAAACTTAATAGTACCTGCCTGCTTTTTAAATACCCAATCTTGAAAATTCTTATCCACTATTTTGTCAAAAGGTGTCAATACATTATCAATGCCCGTAATTCTACGAATTAATGAAACCAACATCATCATTTCGGATAATGGCGATTGTAGGGATGGGTCGTGTTGTAAGGATGGGGTGCGTTGTAGGGATGGGTCGCGTTGTAAGGACAGGTCACGTTGTAGGGATTGGTCGTGTTGTAGGGATTGGTTGCGTTGTAAGGACAGGTCGCGTTGTAAGGACAGGTCACGTTGTAAGGACAGGTCACGTTGTAAGGACAGGTCGCGACCTGTCCCTACGGCGGATACAATATGATTGGTATTATCAATTGTATTGAAGGCACGCCACACATTCATTGGTGCCAATAATGGTTTTTCGGTTTTTAATATTTCCAAAATTTCCTTAATCATTGTATGCGTTATCTCGCGCCTGCGATACGGTTGATTATAGAATATTTGCAATGCAGTTAGTTCATCCTTATGTTCCTTCATCCAATCGGCAAAGCCGGTAACAATTTCCTGTGCTTTGTTGGCATTGTCTTTATCCCAACCTACATTTATGACTTCATCGGGGTTTGCTAAATCAATTTTTTGTTCGTGTGCCTTTCGCACATTTTCAATGTATTCATTCAGTTCGCCTGTAAATACCTTGGCAGCCTCATTCAACAATTGTTCATGTTGAACTTTAAAGGCCGATTGAATCGCATCGGGACTTTCACCCCGCATTTCATGTTCAATCTTCAGTTGTAAATTCTCCATGATGTCGGGGTTAAAGGCATTCAACAATTCCTTCACCACCTGCGATACCGTTTTGCCATTAGCCTTTTCGGCAAACTGCTTTTTCTCTTTTTCTGTAATTTGCTTGTCCAACCTTGTCAACCTATTGGCTAAAGAGGTAAACAATTCTTCCTCTCTTGCCCCAACAGCAATGGCTTGTAATAACTCTTTTAACGGCACACCGGGTTTCTTCTCTAGTGGTCGGCTATCGGTTTTCAAACTCTTAGTTACACCAATCGCATCTACAATTACAAAATGGTCTTTGGTGTATTTTGCAGTAGGTGTCACTTTTCGTAGGCTATCCAAATCTATCGTTCGGGTGCCCCTGCCTTTCATTTGCTCAAAATAATTAATGCTCTTTACATCACGCATAAACAGCAAACATTCCAAAGGCTTCACATCGGTTCCTGTGGCAATCATATCCACCGTTACAGCGATGCGTGGGTGATAATCGTTTCTAAACTGTGCCAGTGTACTTTTAGGGTCTTCGCTATTATAGGTTATCTTCTTGCAGAACTTATTTTCTTCGGCAAACTCCTCCCGCACAATGTCTATAATATCATTGGCGTGGCTGTCTGTCTTGGCAAATATCAAAGTCTTCGGTACTTCAAAAACCCCATTATCATCTACTCTGTCTTTAAAAATACTGGGTAAATGTTCTTTAAAGGTGCGAATAATGGTTCTTATCTGATTGGGGTTCACCACCTCCTTATCAAGTTGTTGCTTGGTATAATTTTCATCATCATCCTGCAACTCCATCCTTTTTCTTCTGCTCAGTCTTTCCCGGTGTTCAATGTATTCGCCCTTCCAGAGTGTAGCACCTTGTTGTGTTATTTTGGTATCAATAATAAATACCTCATAGCCCACATTCACACCATCGGCAACCGCCATTTCGTGGGAATATTCACTCACCAGATTCTGATCAAAATAACCAATCGTTCTCTTATCGGGTGTGGCAGTTAAGCCTATTTCAAAAGCATCGTAATATTCAAGCACCTGTTTCCACAAGTTGTAAATACTTCTATGGCATTCATCAATAACAATGAAATCAAAAAACTCAATCGGCATTTTGGGGTCATACTCTATAGGCGGTATAGTTCGGACAAGTCGCGACATGTCCCAACTTTCATTTGGATTTTCTTCCTCAGCACTTTCTTCTAGTTCTGTACCCTTCAATACCGAATACAACCGCTGAATAGTACTGATACAAACCTGACTATCCGTAGCGATATAGCTAGACTTTAATCTTTGTACGCTGTATAATTCTGTAAATTTCCTGTTATCGTCGTTAGGTACAAACGACATAAATTCCTGTTCCGCCTGTTCACCCAGATTTTTAGTATCTACCAAAAACAATACCCGCTTTGCTTTAGCGTATTTCAGCAAACGATAAATAGCAGTAATCGCCGTAAAAGTTTTACCACTGCCCGTTGCCATTTGAATTAAAGCCTTTGGTCTGTTTTCTTTAAACGATGATTCCAGTTTGGTAATAGCATTTATCTGGCATTCACGCAAACCATCAGTGGGCAACGCAGGTAAATCCAGCAATCTTCCACGTAATGAAGGGACAGGTCGCGACCTGTCCGTACGTTGCGACCTGTCATTTAAAGTTTCAGGTTTATGAAAACTAAATACTTCCCTAGCCCTTGGCTTGGGGTCAGTAAAATCGGTAAACTTGGTAACTTCTCCTGTGCTGATATACACAAAAGGCAGAGGCTCATTTTTAAGGTGTTTTAGTTTGGCATTAGCATAGCCTTCGCTTTGGTCTTCATGTACATTTATTCGGTGTCCTTCTTCTTCACGCTTAGCTTCAATCACTCCACAAGGTTTACCATCAACAAAAAGCACATAATCGGCAGGGCCTACATCTGTCAGATATTCCTTAACCGCAACTCCTATACCTGCATTCAGATTCACTTGTTTAATACCCTGAATGAGCCAACCACAGGCAATCAGTTGCCTGTCAATATGATCTCTTGCAATTTGTTCAGGGTTTTGATTAACCATTTTTGATATTCAATTTAAAATACAAAATCCTAACGCCAAAATCCTTTTTTTAGTACATATTGGTTAGAAGTCTTTAGTTTGAATCTCTTAGTCAATTGAAATTTTTATTCAAGCAAATAACTAATAGGAAATTTATTGAATCAAACTTATATCTAACATTTTTTATAATTTACAAATATGGGGGTTTGTTTGCAATAAAAATAAGAAATATGAACTATAGTTAAACCTTACTGTAAATTTCAAAAGTTTCAAAGTAAAAAAAAATGGATTAACAAATAGGCTTATTTTTCTAAAAAGTTGTTTATTCCCGCTACCGCTCGTCAAATCGGGGTGCCGCTGCTGCAAGTCTGTTACTTGTGGTATAACATGCCTTAAACTAGCAGTACATTTATTTAAAAGATTTCAAACTGTTTATCTGCGTGCAAGCGGCTTAAACATTTCAATCCGACTTCGACGGGCTGCTAATGACATCTTTTGAAATTCCATTATTTTAATCATAAACCACCCCGCCCTTCGGGCACCCCTCATGAGGGGAATTGAACGCTGATACTACTGAAATCACTAATTACCACTTAACAATCAGTCTTAATTTTGAAGAAAACTACTATGTCATTTCAAAAAACTTGAGAACCTCTAATTACTGCCTCAGGCTGACACCCTCATTTTCGGTTAGTACGCGTACTTTAACGGCATTTGTTTTAAAATAGAATTTCTATATTTCTTATTTACTTTTTTTAACGCATAATAGGCTGCTCGCGGAAAAAGCTTGTATACGCCCTTTTTATCAGTAGCCCCTTTTGCACAAATGCCAAACCATTCCTCATTCATATTATTAGTGCCTTTTTTAAAATCATAATAATAGCCACCGTTTGTCCACGATGCGGTAGAATCATGCTTTTCAAGATTAATATCCTGTCCACT
>CANCPA010000357.1 GCA_947379895.1 Chitinophagaceae bacterium
GAAGTTGTTAGTAAATATTCTCTTCTGATTGCAAGGAGAAAACCTGAATTATTAAATGCCAATACCTATAGTATTACAAATTATGATGAGTTTGCCAATGTGGTAAAGGAGTGGAATGACTTGTTGAAAAAAGCAGATTCAATTTCAAAAAGTATTCCTCGCATTTATAAGGACGCCTATTTTCAATTGGTACTACATCCAATCAAAGCTGTAGCTAATTTGCACGAAATGTATCAGGCGGTTGCATTGAATGCGTATTATGCAGAAAATAATAATCCAATTGCCAATGATTTTGCCGTAACTGCTTTGGATGATTACAAAAAGGATTCCTTAATAACTATAGAATATAATAAGGGGATTGCATCAGGCAAGTGGAATCATTTTATGGACCAAACTCATATTGGATATACATCCTGGAACGACCCTCCTCATAACATCATGCCAATCCTTAAATATGTTTCTTCAGATGTAGTCGCTGATAAGATTACTATTAAGCATAAACCCACAAGTACTGATACTTTAATAGTTGATTCAATGGACAAGGGAAATGTATTTCTCGAAAAAGATGGTTATGTCTCTATCAATGCAGAACATTTTACTAAAGCAATTCCTGAAAATAAATGGAAAGTGATTCCCAATATTGGAATCGCTACTGCGGGTGTTACTACCTATCCCGATTCTGCTAGTGATATAAATCCAGGCATTAGGGATGCTCAACTACAATACGATTTTTATGCCTATAAACATAGTAGGGTTGAGATTAAGGCCTATTTTTCACCAACGCTTAACTATCACAATCTACCAAAAGGAACGCAATATGGAATATCTATTGATGATGAAAAACCTACACTTGTATCAATCAATAAGTTGAAGGACAATGTTGTTTGGCGAGGTTGGGTTGCCAATAATTATATCATTACAAAGAGTAGTCACAGTAGATTATCTAAGGGAAAGCATCGAGTTAAGTTTTGGAATGTGAATGACGGTGTCGTATTGCAAAAGCTTGTTATCGACTTTGGAGGTGTCAAGGAGAGTTATTTAGGACCACCCGAAACAAAATTGTAAAAACGAAAAATACATATATCTATTAGGGTTCAAAACCCTTACAGGGGTAGTGCTTTATCCTGAATGGTGCGTATAATAACAAAGGGAAAAACCCGTTCAACAAAATGTTTATTCGTAAAAAAAATAATTATTGGTTATGAAGTTACTTCTTTTATTTGGTGCTAGTTTTTTAATGCTGCTAACTTCTTTTGGTCAAGTCCGATTACCTCGATTGATAAGGGATAGTATGGTATTGCAAAGAGATACTAAACTAAAAATATGGGGTTGGGCTGCTCCTAAAGAAAAGGTTGAAGTTATATTTCAAGGTAAGTCATTTGCTACAAAGACTAATTCTGATGGTGAATGGATAGTCATGTTGCCCCCTATGCCTGCAGGCGGTCCTTATGCAATGTCTATCAATGCTAGTAATCACCTTGAAATAAAAAACATTTTAATGGGTGACGTTTGGCTTTGTTCAGGTCAATCGAATATGGAACATCAAGTCGCTTTGCATGAAGAGTATTATAGAAATGAGCTGTTGAATGTTGATTATCCAATGATTCGTCAGTTCTTAGTGCCAAAAGTTACCGAACTACAAAACCCTCGTTATGATTTGCAAGACGGTAGTTGGGTTGCTGCCGACAATAAGAGTGTACTAAACTTCTCTGCTGTAGCTTATTTTTTCGCTAAATCTCTATTTGATAAAAGCAAAGTACCTATCGGAATAATCAATGCAAGTTGGGGTGGTACGCCTATCGAGGCATGGATTGCAGAATCAGGATTAAAGGAATTTCCTTCCTTTCAAGCTACTCTTGAAAAGAATAAGGATACTGCTTTTGTTAATGGTACAAATAGGGCCGCCTCTTTATTTAATGACAGTAAACCCAAACCATTAGATATGGGTATGAATACAGCAATTCCATGGTATAGCAATGCTTATAAGCCAGAACGGTGGCATAATATTACCGTTCCAGGTTATTGGGAAGACCAAGGGCAAAAGAATTTGCATGGCATTGTATGGTATAGAAAAGAACTAGAAATACCCGCAACAATGGTAGGGAAATCTGCTAAGATTGCTTTAGGAAGAATTGTAGATGCAGATGGAGTTTATTTGAATGGAAGACAAATTGGGATTACCTATTATCAATATCCGCAAAGGAGATATCAGATACCCTCAAACCTTTTACATGCTGGAAAAAATACATTGGTTGTTCGTGTTACTAATTTTAGTGGCAAGGGTGGCTTTGTTCCTGATAAGCCCTATTACATTGCTACAAGTGAGGATACATTGCGCTTAAATGGCGATTGGCAGTTCAAAGTAGGCTGTGTTTTCACGGCTCAAAAGAGTGGAATTAACTCAATTTCCATTCAAAATCAACCGACTGCCTTGTACAATTCCATGATTGCACCGCTGACTAATTATGGAATAAAAGGGGCTGTTTGGTATCAAGGGGAATCAAATGTGGGTAATAATCAATACGATAAATTGCTTTCCGAATTGATTGAAAATTGGAGAGAAGTATTTCAACAGAAGAATTTGCCTTTCTTATTTGTTCAATTACCCAACTTTAGCGATGTTCAATTTAGTCCTTATGAAAGTGCATGGGCTGCCTTAAGAAATTGTCAGTTTAAAACCCTATCTGTTCCAAATACAGCGATGGCTGTAACGATTGATTTGGGCGAATGGAATGACATTCATCCCAACAGAAAGAAAGATGTTGGCGATAGATTAGCCTTAGCTGCACGCAAATTAGTGTATGGCGAAAATGGATTGATTGCATCAGGCCCCCTTTTCCAATCGAATGAAATTAAGGAGGATAAGATAAATATTTCTTTTAGCAATATCGGTAGTGGCTTAACTATTAATGGAAGTGGTGAACTGTCAGAATTTGCAATTGCGGGTTCAGATAAAGTTTTTGTTTGGGCAAAAGCAAAGATAGAAAGTGACAAAGTGATTGTTTGGAGTGATGAGGTTGCAAAGCCTAAGTATGTTCGTTATGCGTGGTCTGATAATCCCGATAATCCTAATTTGTATAATAAGGAAGGATTGCCCGCATCTCCTTTTACAACAGAAAAGTAGCTTGATATCAAAAAGATTCATGTGTTTAATTTATGGGATGTGCGATTCTGAAATTCAAGCTGTCACTTCCGAAGTATTTTAGGTCAGAAATTTTATTAAAATCAATTCCTACTAATTATTTTAGGTTATAAATTTTATTAAAATCATTACTTCCTAATTATTTTAGGGTATAAATTTTATTAAAATCAATGCCTACTAATTATTTTAGGTCATGTATTTAATAAAAATCGTGACCTAAAATAATTAGGTCATGAGGAATTTAATTAAAACTCTTATGACCTAAGGGTGAGATTGTACTTCGAAGTACTTCTCAGACAGTTAATACTTGTAAGGGCTTCAATCTCTTATTTGGGTTGGAATTAATTAAAGAATGAATTGTTTTCACACAATGATGAATTGTTTAAATCGTATAACGATGATTTTGAATAAAACAAATTTATCTAAAGTACCCACTAATAAGGTAGCTTATTGGTGCAAGAGACTGTTGATTATTATTTTATTATTTCATTTTATGATGTCTGCTAAGGCAGATACTATTCCTTTTCGTCGCAGCATTTCGCCTAGTAACCCAATGTGGTTAATTCATATTGATACTTGGGCGCATCAACCGCAACAGGTTATAGATTTGATACCTGCCGATATTAGACCTTTTGTGGTGATGAATATCTCATTGTCCACTACTGTTCTGAAAGATGAGGGGTACGCTTGTGCTGATTCTTGGCTAAACACTTGTGCTCAAAATGGTATTTG
>CANCPA010000358.1 GCA_947379895.1 Chitinophagaceae bacterium
AAGAAAAAGCAGGAATAAAATAAAGGGTGAAAACAAGAAGCAGTATTAAAAAACAAAGCTGTATTCTTGCATAAGTAATAGCCCAAATTACAGTAAACTAATATTAATATTAACACCAAAAACTGTCAAGTAATTTCAGGAAGGGTCAACCTTTTGTTACGAATGGGTTACCATTTGTTACAAATGGGTTACCTTTTGTTACAAATGGGTTACCTTTTGTTACGAATGGGTTACCTTTTGTTACGAATGGGTTACCTTTTGTTACAAATGGGTTACCTTTTGTTACGAATGGGTTACCTTTTGTTACGAATGGGTTACCATTTGTTACGAATGGGTTACCATTTTTCAGGATTCGGATTTCAAGGAATCAATACCTAATTGTTTTGAAAAGAATTTAAAGCAGTATAGCTAAAAACCTTATGCCCACAATCATATTAAGCAAACTACATTGAATAATTTATTGTTTTATAAACTTTCCATAAGAGGCGATTCCTTTGTCGTTAATCAACTCCAAGAAATAATTACCTGATGTAAGGTTATACATGTTTAATGAAATGGTATTACCATTGGGCGACAAACCTGCTTTTGTCATTTTTTGTCTGCCAGTGGCATCAAATATTTTTACATTGTATTTACCACTATCATTCACTATAATTTTCAACAACCCTTTTGTTGGATTGGGAAAGAGGGTAGTTATTAGTGGTGAGTGCTTAGTGCTTAGTTTAGCTAGGGAACTATAGATTGAAGAACCATCATTTGACATTGCCTTAATTCTATAATACCAAATATTTACATGACTAGGAAGGAGATTATCTTCTACTGAATAGGTTTCTGCATGCGTTGCATTTGTAGTATTTATTACTTCGAAATGGATTCCATCCAAACTCCTTTCAATGGAGTATGAAGCGATGCTTTCCTCATTTGCCACTTTCCATCCGATACTTGCACCATTTATATTATTGGTTGCTTTCAGATCCACAAATACTACAGGCAAAGCTGTATCTCCAGAATTTCTTATGAAAGAAACGTCATCAATGTTTAATGAATTACCCGTATTGGCATCGGAATAGAATTCTACTACTGCACGATTATTTTGCACGGTTACGGGTTGTACCAATTGTACCCAACTACCATTTGTGTTCACAATATTTTGGGTAAGTAGCGAACCTCCTGTAAGCACCCTCATCTGGCAAATTTTTTGTCCACCACTACAATTTACCCATGCTGAAAGATTGTAATTTCCATTAGAGATATTGGTTAAAATTTGTCTTGTAGCTGTCTTGTACGCTTTCGTGTAATAATGTTTTAGGCTTGCAAATCCTTGATGAAAAATCACTGAATCGATAGAAGTGGCAACCGTATCAAATTTGGTTGCTACACCTTTAATATCAAAACTTTGAGCATTAATCCAACAAAGAGGACGATGCAAGTTTTGAGGTCGTAAGTCATAATCAAAAGTTCCTTCACTGATTAAATCCATATTAGGCTGAATGGTGTTTGGAGCATAAAACTTGAACCAATCTACCAACATTTCTGCACCTGCGGGACAAGACATTTTAGCTGTAAAAGTAGCGCTGTATCCTTTGGGTGTTGGCAAGCCACTAAACTGAACGCCTAATTGTCCATGATGTTGCATTGATTTGGGAATAAGAATCAATTGCCTTAACGTGTCATTATAATACAACTTCAAGCTATCGGGTAACCATTCCAAACCAACTTTAATCCAACCTGTATCGATAACGCCTCCACTTCCCGCACCCAAATCTTCGCCAGCATAGGGCAATGCATCGTCATACAATGGATTCGGTGCATGGTTATAAAATGCAAACTGGTTTGCAGCCTTAAAATAGGATGTAAAAGGGGGATTAGAAATATAGGATTCCATTTGCAAGGCATCCACTTCGACCTGCATATTATTTACGGGTAAAGAGTCTTTATTCCAATTATTATTGGCACCAATTAACCAAAAAGTTTGGTGAAAATTAGCTGCCCCAACGTAGGTCTTCATATAGGTTTCATAGTATCCATAATGAAACTGATTCAGACATTGAACGCCTCCACCAATATAGTTGGTATCTTGTTTTGTATATTTTAGATGAAGCAGATTGTTTGCCAAATACACATTCGTATCCTTCATTAATCCTCCAAACCCTCCGTAGCCACGAGTAACCCAATTTTTTGTATTGATTTTTGAAGGCGCTGCTCCACTTGTAAAATCTTCAGTATAAAGCAAACTGTATTTACTTTTTGGGGGTGGGCTCAACCAAACACTTGAATCTCCTTTACAATCAACTGTTGCACTTTTTGGCAAAACACATCCATTAATTGTAACATTAAAAACATTCACTTCAGATTGGATTGGAGAATTGAAAAAGTATAGGTATAAATTTAATTTCTGGTCGCTTTTAATTAGGAATTTAAAATTACTCGTTTGTACAGGCAGGTTTGTGGAAGAACAGGTTTGTTGGTTGGTTGCGACAAAGTCGGTGTCAATCATATTGATGGTATAACCACCATCAACCGAAAAGAATACCCTATATTTTACATTGGGCAGAGAAGAGGCAATCTGCGTACTGATGGAGTTTGTCAATAATTCATATCCAGAATCTGCCTTCATAAAAAAAGTCAAACAAGCCCTGTTATTAGATTTTAAACTATCAAAATTAAATGACGCAAACGAATCGGTAAATACTGCACTTGGTGCTTGCTTACAGGTAGCAGCCCATGGATTAAACCTTCCAATTAAATAACCTCCATCTACAAAAGTTACATGCGATGCAACTTTGTTTGAAAAAAGACCTTTGTTAGTAGTTAGTGGAGTTGCCGAAAAAATAACGTTTTGGGCAAAAAGTGAACTACTAAACAGAATAGCAGCAAACCCTATGAGGAAAATACTCTTAATAAAATTATTCATATCAATGTTTGACGCTTAACCTATAATTTAATCTACCTGCCTTGATTTATTACTTCACAAAATTATTCTCATAAATAGTCCTGTTTTTTCATAACCCCTGATTACAAAAAGACAAATCTAATTTCTTTATTAAAGATTAATGAATGCATCATCCCATTTAAAGGTAAAAAAAAACAAATATTAGAGGGAACGTTCCCTTATTTTAAGGTTAGAATTAGAGGAATTAATACCACATTGTAAAGTCTTAGTAAGGCGATAGTATTTTGAATTTAAATTATTGTTGATTAAAGTAAAAAGATAAAAGTTGTTACTACTCAGGGAGTTTTACTACAATGCAAACAATGGAAAAAAAGGAAACAAGGATTTCTTTTTAATCATTAGAAGGTTAGTATTTTAAATTTAATCTAGACCTTATGGTAATAATACTTGATTAATAAATAAAAATCAATAACGTCAGGTTTGGACAGCATTCACGTTTTTAATAAAATACTTTTTAACTACAAAAACAGATATTGTTTTTTATACCACGGTTTAAATATTTTGAGTGATAAAATGATTAAGACTCTTGATTCTAAAGAATTGTAGTGTATCCTTATACTGACATGCATTATTCAGGGGAATATCCCCATAAATTCTCCTCAAAATCACTAACTCCTCTGCAGTTATTTTGTCCCTTTCGGCAATCGTTGTCACCGTCCTCGTTGTCGGATTCATTGCCGATTTATAAGCAGGTGCACGGTCAGCTTCTTTTGCTGTGATATCGATAATATCATTAGGACTGATGCCCAACTCTGCTTTATTATCAATCAAATATTTTACTGATGTAACGCAATATTCATTCACTTCGTGTTCTTTTGTTGGTAACATAATTTTTAATTTAATATTTTTAATTAACAATCAATTATTTATACATGAAAAGACGGAAAACAATTTCATCCCTTTTGTTCCTTTTTT
>CANCPA010000359.1 GCA_947379895.1 Chitinophagaceae bacterium
TTGAAGGAGGGCAACCTGTTTTTCCAGTAATTCCTTGTTTGCTTCGTATAGGTTTTCAATATGATTATAAACCTTATCATTATGATGGTTCTCTATATTATAATTATTGTGAGCACAACTCAAGATACTTTCTACAGGACATCTAATACTTTAGCTATTTCCTCCATTCTATCAACAGTAAGATTGGTAGTGCCATTTTCCCCACTAGTGCAGGAGACTTGTAAAGATTGTAAGATACTCATCAAAAATCGGGATTAACGAGCATGACTCTGTCATGTTCGTTGTTGTTGCTGAGTAAGTAAAACATTTTTTCATTTCGAGTAGCAATTATTTTTGTTGTGATTAAAAACTTTAATTGAATTATAGTTTGTTAAGGTTAGTTTTGACTCAAATTGTAAATACAATGAGTACCTTGAATCTAAAACCGAGCAGAAAATACTCCGAAAGAAAACATCACAACTATTTAAAGAAGGTTAGTTGTTAAGTCTGTTATTAGTTTTACTCTTATTCTAGGTTTTGATAAATTTGTCAAACCCTTTTTTATTCTAATATATTTCATTTTCTAAAATACAATTTCATTTTTTATAAATATATTTGCAATTATGGTCATCATATCGCATAAAGCTATAAGGGAATTCGCTGAGAGCCATCCCGAACTATCAACGGCTTTGGAGAGATGGTACACTATTACTGAAAATGCTGATTGGAAGGGCTTTAATGATATGAAGGCGCACTTTAACTCTGTCGATGCAGTTGGCGATGGTTTGTTTGTATTTAACATTAAAGGAAATGATTGCAGACTCATCGCCCGAATTATATTTAGAACAAGAACGGTATTTATAAGATTTATAGGTACGCACAAACAATATGATTTAATAAATATAGCCTCATTATAAATAATTTACAGATGGAAGAGATAACAAATAAAATTGAGTATAACAACGCACTTAACAGGGTAAATTTATTGATGAAAAAAGGTGAGGATAACCTCACTGACGCTGATGCCGAAAGTATTACCCTACTTGCAAGTAAGATTCAGGCTTTTGAAAAGGTACACTATCCTTTTCCAATGCCAAAAACCATTGCCGATATGGTTGAATTAAAGATGTTTGAGAAAAAGATTAATAGAGTTGGTCTTGCAACCATGTTAGGTATTGATGCACCTAAGCTATCACAAATAATGAATGGTAAAAGAAAGCCAGACCTTACGTTTTTAAAGGCAGTTCATCAAAAGCTAGGGATTGATGGTAATTTTATCTTAGAGCGTATTTAATGGCAGTGTACTGAAGTGTTTGTGTTCTGAAAAATTAATATCAATAAAGCAAAAAGTGTATCATCTCCACCTGCATAATACTTGTAAAGATTGTAAGATACTCATTGAAAAACAGTTTGTTTGAGCTAGTATCCCACTAACGCAGGACTACAATTGCTAAGGAAATATTAAAATTATAAAATACTCTTGCTTACAAGTTTAATCAGTTTGTAAATGGAATATTCGTAGTTAAATACTATAAATGAATTAATTGCTTCTTTATTTAATAAATTTTACATACTAAATTTCTCTACATTTGTTTAAACAATTTAATGCTTACATAATGAAAAAAGAGATTCTTGCCCAAAAGAGTATGAGGATGTTTCAGATTTCCTCTCTCTTAACAATTTTAGTCACTTTATTTTTACTGAACTTTCAAGTAGTGGCACAAACTCCAAAGCCTAAACCTTGGATAGCACCCGCAAGCGCCAATCAATTTAAAAATCCGTTAACAGGTAATACTGTTGTCTTAAAAGATGCTAAGAAAAACTATGAATTGTATTGCTCTCCCTGTCATGGAATAGGTGGCAAAGGTGATGGGGCTGCTGCAGCAACGTTAAATCCAAAACCCGCCGATCATACTTCAATTGCAGTGCAGAGTCAAACTGACGGTGCTCTTTTTTGGAAATTATCTGAAGGAAGAGGTAATATGGCTGCCTATAAACAAATTTTGACTGATGAAAAACAACGTTGGGCATTAGTCAATTATATACGCACCTTAAAGAAGAAGTAGATACTTGGTACTATATTTTATAAAAGCGATGGGCAGAATCAGTAATAATTTGCACTTGGCTTTTTCTTAATTTTTGGATATTGCAAATATTGTACATCATTTTTTGAACTACTATTATTTTATTCAACATCTAAACCATCATTGGCAACTTTAGAACCATCCAATTAGATAGGGCTTGTTACTTTTACCAATGATTTTGTAAAGAAAGGAAAATATAGAATTTTCATTTCCTCAAATGAGATAAAATAGATAGCGATGAAATATATCTTGACGAGTTTTTTAGGTTGTTTGCTAATATTCTTTTCTGCAAAAGCAGAGAATCGTAATCATTCAACTTTTATCAATCCAATAAACAATCCAGACACAATAACGCTACTGACTCTTTTGCAAGATATTCCTAAGATGCAAGAGATGGTGTATAAAACAACTAAGGATACCACCCTCAAAATTTATTATTCGAAACCTGCTGATGCTAAAAAAGGTAAGAAATATCCTGCTATAATTTGGATACATGGTGGCGGGTGGACAAGTGGCACTGCTAGTTCGTTTTTTCCTCACGCTAAGTATTTTGCCAATAGAAATGCAGTAGGTTTTAGTATTGAATATAGATTGATAAAATATAATGGAACAGGTCTTGCCGAGTGTTTGGAAGATTGTAAGTCTGCCATTCGCTTTATCCGTGCACATGCTAAAGAATTGAATATTGACCCAGACCAAATCATAGTTTTGGGGGATTCTGCAGGAGGACATTTAGCAGGTTGTTTGGGAACAATAGATGGATTTGATGACCCTGCCGATGATATGAGTGTGAGTGCAAAACCGAATGCAATGGTTTTGTATAATCCTTGTGTGGATATGACGATTTATCCCTTAGTAAAGAATGTTTTGAGTAATCAGATTAAAAATATAAAAGCACTAGATTCCTCCTCTATAAAGCCTGAGGATTGGCAGTTAGCTCGAACATTTTCTCCGATAAGTTATGTGAAGGCAGGTCAGCCGCATTGTTTAATCATGCATGGTCTTAATGATAAAGTCATCCCTTGTGAACAATCTGTTCGTTTTACGGAGGCAATGAAGAAAGCTGGTAATGATGCTAAAATATTATTATTGCCAAACACAAGGCATGCTTTTGTAGTTCCAAATTATACGGCAACAGAACAACAAGTTGTAGATGCGATTGCAGAAGGGGATAAATATCTGACTAGTCTCGGTTACTTAAAAGGGGAACCTATGCTTAGAGTTTCTGAGGTGCCGAGTTGGAAGCCGAGGAAATAGGATAAGAGAATCAGAGGATATGAGGATAAGAGGGAAAGAGTGGGGCGATTCAATTGGTTAAATTCTTCAATTAAGTAGAATTTCTCATTGAGTTATTAATCATCATTTTGTAATAAACTATTCTTTATGCTAGATAAATTAAAAATAAAAGCAACTGTCTTTGTCACTATTTGTTTATTTCTTTTCAATCATTCTAAGGCACAAAGCACTTCCGATTCTATTATTAGATATGGTATGGAAGTTAAGTATCCCGCAGCTAAATATGGATGGGGATGGGGGCAGGCGATTTTACTGAATGCTATCCACCAAAAATATGAGGCTAGCAATGGTATTGCAGAAAAGGAAAAGTACTTCAACTATATTAAGACTGCAATGGATGCAACCTTTTCAAAAGCAAATGGGCATTCTCCTAATGATGTTGTTTCTGGTTTAGGGCTAGCTTTTTTGGCAAGAGTTACCAAAGAAGAGAAATATAATCAAAAGGCATTCTTAATTTATAATCAATATCAACA
>CANCPA010000360.1 GCA_947379895.1 Chitinophagaceae bacterium
AGATTGTTTTATTGAAGCTAATATAATCATAGCATTTATCTTATTGATTAACTGATTTCATAAATGAGGAGTAAAAGTATTGGGAAGATTAGATTAAAATAGAAAGAAGAGAACCCATAAAAAAACTAAAGCTGGTTTCATCACCAACACAAGTTTGGAGAGGAGGAACCAGCATCACGGGGCAAATATATCTTTCTATTTCGACTTAGTGCTAATTACTTCGCACATTTGCAATCTATCATGATTGAGCAACAACTTAAATATTATTTGTCATCCCCCCGTTTCAACCTATATCTTTCTAATACAAACAATGATTATGAAAAGGCATGCCAACTTTACAAAGTAAACATTGAACTTTCAGAAGCATTTTATCCTATCTTATCTATTCTTGAGGTTTGTTTGCGAAACGCAGTAAATGAAACCCTGAAAACTCATTTCAATGATTCGTTTTGGTTTGAAAACAACTTGCCTCCCGAATTTAAATCAACTGTTTCGAAGCGATTCAAAAAGTATTATCGCAAAAGAAAGTTGTCACTCCCGACCGAATTATCGCTGAACTAAGCTTTGGATTTTGGAACAGACTGTTTAACCGAAATTATACAGGATTACTATGGAAAGAATTAAGGTTAATATTCAAGAATACACCTAAACATCTTCGGCAGAGAGACACAATTGCGGATGCATTATATCGAATCAGGTCATTAAGAAATAGAGTTTATCATTATGAACCTATTTTTAATAACTTACAAGACTTAGAGAAACGATATAATGAAATGCTTACATTTCTAGTCTGGATTGACGAAGATTTACCGAACTTACTTTCTGACCTAGACCGCTTTAAAGAGATATTAGAGAAGGCTAAGTCAATTTAGATTCAAGGAATTCAATAAAATCTACCCCGCTACCACACGTCATTCAAGTTTGCTTCTCGGAATCGCTGCTACAACAAGTGTGAAACTTGTTGTTTCCAATTCCGCACGTTATTCAAAGAAATAAATTGCTAACAATTGTAAAAAGGTAAATTGCACCAATAATTTTTTAAGATATGGGACAGACATCAAGGGCACAATCGCCCACCTACTTGAAAATAGTAGAAAAATTGCAAACACTTAGCGAGTCTGAACTGAAATTGGCTTATACAAGGTTATTTCAGGATGATTTAAACAGACAATGGCAAATGCTAAGTGAGGGCTCAAGTCTAAATCAGGTTGCGGAAGAAGATATAGATGCGGCATTTTTAAAAAGCCGTTATCCCAATAAATATGCTTAGGATTGTTGTGGATGCAAACGTATGGGTTCGTTTTCTTAGAAATGCCCACTACAATCCAATTATAAATTCCATGATAAGTTACGACATTGAGGTTGTGGTGAACAACTATTTGTTAAGTGAAGCCCCCCCACTAGCGCATGAATTAGTTGTATTGTAAGATACTCTTCAAAAAAAGGACTCTGTCGCAACTAGCGCAGGAATATTTTAGCCTGTAAAATACGCTTCAAAAATCAAGAACCCAACTCAGTTAGCTTATTAATGTCATACAATAATAAAAAAACAATGAATTTTTGTAGATCTGAAAGTATCTTCATCGTTCTTCATTAATATTTATAACTTGCCCATCTAAAAAGGAAGATATGGTTAGTCAGGATATACTAAAAGAACTACATAACTTAATAGATAGGGCAGATGAAATACAACTCGATATTATAAGAGAAGTCTTACAGCCTTCAAACTCACGTTATTCCCAACAAGAAATCGATTCTTTTTATCATCGAATTCAAATGTTTGAAGAGAGTGGTAGCAATGGTTATTCGGTTAATGAATCTCACGCTGCAATTCGGAATAAATACAATCAGCGTAATGTATAAAATTATCATTACTCCTTTAGCACACATTGATGAAGAAGAAGCCTATATCTGGTATGAAAGCAAACTAATTGGACTTGGTGATGATTTTCTTACTTCCCTAGAAGATGCCTACAGAAAGATTTCGAAGAATCCGGACTATTTTAGCTTTATCGATTCCAAAAAAGTAATAAGGGATTACTTGCTTCCACGCTTTCCTTTCTTAATAGTATAGAGAATAATGAATGAAACTGTAGAAATTATTACCATTCACCATGCTAAAAAACATCCCATAAAAAAGTATAGAAAGTAGGTTTTAGAATCCTAGATACTGCACGCCTATAATTATATATCAAGCACTCAACTAGCGCAAGAATGTTTTAGTTTGTAAAATACGCTTCGGAAATCAAGAACTAGTTCATGACTCCTGTCATAGATTGACTGTTACTATACTTCAATTATTGAAAAGTAATTTAGATAGAATAAAATCTTATCCATGAGTTATAGCCCGCAAAGTGGCGTTTCAACTTATCTTTGAAAAATAGAATTGATTTTTGATGCTTTTACAACTTCAACAAGCTAATAATGATAATTTAGAGAAATTGATGGCTTATGCCAAACAAAACAATATGGAATTATCTGTCATTGACAATATTGAAGATAATTACTTTCTGCCAGGAAAACCACTTACCAAACAAACTATTAAACGTATTATTTCAAAAGGGCGAACAAATGGTACGATACTTATGGATAATGTCCACAATGCAATAAGAAAAAATAATCATGCAGATTAAATACACAGCTACCACACGTCATTCAAGTTTGCTACTCGGAATCGCTGCTACAGCAAGTGTTTCACTTTTGGATTCGCTACAATAAATAATGAATGAAAGCAAGTAACAGAGAAAAAAGATAAACTTCAAAATGATTAAAAATAGTTGTACTACAAATTTGAAATTTATCCCTTCATTCTTATTTTCTATATATTTGAAGGAATTAAACACGGGGTAAGATGGAAAGAATTGTAATAGAAGTGGATGATAAAATTGCAAAGGCATGGCAAAGGGCTCCAGAAACAAAAAGAAAAGCAGTTGGAAATAAGATAAATCAGGTGATTGCCAATGATTTTATTGAAAATCCTACTGACAAATATCTTAACTTCCTTACAGAAACTAGGGCTCAAATGAAAGCAAAAGGACTTACCCAAGAAGGGTTGGATAATATTCTGAATAATGAATAACCCTTTCTTTGTTGTTGATACGAATTGCTTTGTAAGTGCAAATTTGATTTCTAATAGTGTGTCAGCAAAAAGCTATGATAAGATTTTAGGAATTGGCATCATAGCGATGTCGGAAAGTATTTTTGCAGAATATACCGAAGTCCTCTACAGAAAGAAATTGGATAAATATCTTAGTAATAGTAAAAGGAATGCTGCACTTTCTTATCTCAAAAGAAATGCCGTGTTCTTCAATATCATAGAAAAGATATATGATTGCAAAGACCCTAAAGACAATATGTTTTTGGAACTTGCTATTGCCTGCAATGCCGCTTGTATTGTTTCGGGAGATACCCATTTGTTAATACTTCACCCGTTTAGAGGAATTCCTATTTTAAGTACTACAGGCTTTTTGGAGTATTATTAATTCCCTGCTACCGACCGTCAATCAAGAATGTTCTAATGACTCGCTGCTACCGCAAGTGTTTCACTTGTGGCTTCGCTACAATCAATAATACACAAAAGCTATTATTAGATTGTTGTATTGATACTAATGTAATCATTGCATTTATCCCCAACTAGCAATGGGATTATAAAGATTATAAGTACCCCCCCCTTAACCTACCCTTTACCCAAACTTTATTTATTCAGAAGGATAATAAAAGATGATAAAATTCGTTTTAATTAAATGACATTTATCAGAAAAATATGGAAGGGTTAACATTAACAGATTTTCCTTGTTTGCAATTAGGTAATACGTGCAGGAACAA
>CANCPA010000361.1 GCA_947379895.1 Chitinophagaceae bacterium
AAGTTCACTAATGCTACTGATAACTTATCAATTTTAGATGGTAAAAAAGAATCATCTATTGCAGGTTTCAAGAAAGTAAGTGAAAATGATGTCATCAATCTTTCTCTTGATAAATTGACAAGTGGTACAGACTACAAATTGAGCTTTAATGCCGCTGCTTTTAAAGTTGATTGCCTTACTCCTTTCGTTTTAGATAGAAAGAATAACACAACAACTGAATTGACAGCTAACGAAGCAACAATTTCTTTCACAGCAAGTACTACAGATGCAAATCGTTTTGCTATTGTATTCAAGGTGAAAGCAGTTTCTGATGTAGTAGTTAATGCTGCTTCAATCAGTGCTTATCCAAATCCTGTAGTAGGTGGTACTTTACACCTTTCTACTAGCAATCTAGCTGCAGGAAAATATAGTGTTGTTATCTATAATACTGTTGGACAAAAAGTATATACTAACGAAATTGAAAGTACCTCAAATATCAAGAATCTAAAAATAGGTTCATTGACTGCAGGTCACTACAATTTAGTAATTACTTCAGGTACAAAGGTTGTTTATAACACAGCCTTGCAAGTTAAATAACAAATCTTCAAGCCAACAGCAGCACCATGTTGCTGTTGGCTTTTTTAAATCTTTAATTCGAAAAAATGAAAAAGTTAGTGTTGAGTTTGGCAAGAGTTGCATTTATAATAGCAATATTATTTTCTACAACTACAATAGTGAATGCACAAGGACCCGGTGGATTAATTGATGGTGGTGGAACGGGTGATGATACAACCATGCCTGTTAAAAAAATCACTTTAATTGCTGATAGAAATAATGATGTGATCAATATAAGTTGGAATACAGTGGGTGAATCTCAAATGCTAACTTTCACTGTCGAAAAATCGTTTACCGGGAATTCCTTCACCGCATTTTATACAGTTGTTGCCAAGAATACTCAAATTGCATCATATTCAACTAGCGATGCTACTAATGCTGCATCCTATTACAGGATTAAAGCTATTGATACAAAGGGTATCGTTAATTATAGTGATGTAAAACATATCTCAGCTAACAGTAATGTAAAAATCAATGCTTATCCTAACCCTTTAGTGGGAAATTTAGTGCACTTAGCAACAAGCAATCTTTCTGCTTCCAAGTACATGGTTAGGCTGTTTAATAATATTGGGCAAAATGTATTTACAAGCGCAATTGATGGAGCTAATAACATCCATAATTTAAATCTTGGTTTACAGCCTTCTGGTTTTTACCATTTAACGGTAAGTACAGGAAATATGATTGTTTACAATTCGGCATTACAAATTAAATAACAAATTAAATTTCAGGTAAAACAGCATTAAAAAACTTCTACTGGTTTACAATACTTAAATTTTAAATTAAAAAAAATGAAAAAAACAGTTTTAAAACTTTCTAAAGTGGTAATAGCCACTGTAATGATGGTAGCAACAACTACAATCTTAAATGCACAACCAAATCCTTCTAATGATGGTATTGGTGGATTACTTGATGGTACAGGAACAGGTGATGGCGTTGCACAAGTACCATTTGATACTAACATGACTTTATTATTTGTAGCAACAGCAATTTTGTTTGTTACCTACAAATACAAAAAAGGACAATTAAGTTTGTTCGCTCACTAGGAGTATCAATTTTTAAAGTTTCAGGTTTAGGCGTACAAAGAGTTTTCTAACTTTTTGTACGCTTTTTAATTTCTGTGAATAAATTTCAGCACATGGAAAATGTGATACAATATTTGACCAATTTTGTAGAGATAGTATTTTATTTGTTTAATTCCTCTTCGTAATAGGTCGGGATGGGTTCTAATTGATTGCCTAAACTTGTATTCCGTTCCTTGTACACTACAACTTATAACTTAAAACTTGCCTTAATAGGGTATTTTAACTTTCTACAACAATTTATCTTAGTACCGATTGTGCAGAACGTTATTATTTAGTATGAATAATAAACAACTACTTTTGTCCCCGCAGTGATTACGCACGGTGACCTCGAAGCCTTTCTCGTTCAGATAATCTACTTTAAAGAAAAGGCTTATGTACTACTTTAATAATAGTTTACTGAATTGCAATACACTGCTACCTGTTTTTACAGGTTATAATAGTCGTCACGATACTCCTGATAGCTTTTCTAATCTTTCGTTTTTTTTCTTTTTTCAATTTATATTTTTCTTTTCAGAAACAATTCTACATTTTCAATCCGTTTGTTTAGAATTTTCTTTTTTAAATAATCATTTTGCCCTTCATTTTATGCGTACAGCAAAGGCATTCTTCCTTCCTGTAACCTTGCTAAAGGAAGAACCTGATACGCACAAGCATCTCGGACACTGTTATACGAATGGAGAAGTTGAACCACCCTAAGCAGTAAATTGTTATGCCCGTCATTCTTGTTCGAACAACCGTCGTGCTTGTTCGAACAAGAAGGCCTTTTGCGCTTGAGTTTCGTTCAAAAAAAGGTACAAGTGCGGGTAAATCAGTCTTTACATTCAAAGTTTAAGTCAAGTCTATGTTGAAAGTAGGCTAAAGAACTATCAATTTGCTCAATTGCAGTGTAGTGTAACGTTAATTCCGCAAAGTCTTAAGAACAAGAGTGACAGTCGTTCGAATAAGAATGGAACAAAACGGAATAGATTAGGGCGATTTGATTTCTATTTAGCTGTCTAATGCATTGATTAATAATTATTTATTAAAAAAATTAAATTTATTTAAAATGGCATCTTTTCCTTCAATTGAAAGTTTATTGAATCTATATTTTATCAGGGTGGTAGCACATATATTAATTGCAGCCAACTTATTAAGATTCTTAGTTAGCGTTGATAATAAAGCAGAATTAAATGCTAGTATAGCAGGTTGGAATGAATTTTATCCTTTAGCCACAAATCCTTCTACTAGTACAACGGATAATGTGGCAAACAAGGATAAATGGAAAGAAAGAATGTTGGCAGTTTTAAGATTGATATATGCTGATATTCCAAATAGTGCTTTGAATGCAACTGATAGGTCTATTTTTATGATTCCTATTGTAGGAGGCCCACATCCTTATGTGCCAATGCCAGAATGTTGGCCAATAGGTGCAGTATTTGCGGGCTCGAGGTTATCACATACTATAACTTATAAAGATAGTATTACAGGAAAAAAAGCAAAGCCTTATGGAGTAAAAGGTTGCGAGATTTGGTACAAGATTGGTGGCACAGAACCTGTTTCTGTAACAGAAATGATTTATTTAGCAACTATCAGAAAGACTCCTTTTGTAATTAACTACGATGGTATTCATGGTGGTTTGAAAGTTTATTATTGGATTCGTTGGATTGATAGTAAAAATAAAGGTAAATGGAGTCCTTGTATTTCAGGAACAATTATGCCATAGTGAAGGAGGCAAGCAGTGAATATGCAAAGTGGGAAAGAGTTAGAATAGGAAAAGAGGGAAAAATTAGATAGGCACTGTATTGGGAATGAGGTGATAGGATTTGAGCGCCTCTTAGTGAAAGTTTACATACCATAATTACATATTTATAAGCGTTCTGATTTAGCAAAGTGTCAGAACGCTTTTTTTGTTATATAACTCACCCTACGAATAGATTGAATCAAATGTTTTTTTGTTTTTTTTTATTTCTATTGCCACAAAGAAACTAAGTCGCAAAGGCACTAAGTTCTTTAAAGCACTTCATAAGTATCAATACCTCATTTTTTCTTTGAGCTACTTTGAGCATTTGTGTCTTAGTGTTGAAGAATATAAATTAGAATTAATATCCTTTATTAATTGTTGCGTAAGGTGAGTTATATAAATAGCTTCATTTGTTTTTATAGGTAG
>CANCPA010000362.1 GCA_947379895.1 Chitinophagaceae bacterium
CAAGCATTATCAAAAATTTAAGCGCTTTTAAAATAATTTAGAATGGACATTATCATACGACGTGCTTTACAAACAGATTGCCCAAGATTACTCGAATTAATTTATGAACTTGCCGTATATGAGAAAGCACCTCAGGAAGTCACTGTCAGTTTAGCACATTTTAGCGAGAGCGGATTTGGTGCCAACCCAGTGTGGTGGGGTTTTGTAGCAGAAGTAGATGGAATTGTTGTTGGAATGGCATTATATTATGTTCGCTATTCTACATGGAAAGGGCAAAGAATGTATTTAGAAGATATATTAGTCACCGAATCTATGCGTGGCAATAAAATTGGCAGTAAATTAATGGAACAATTAATCATAGAAGCCAAAGAGAAAAACTTTACTGGAATGAACTGGCAAGTATTAGAATGGAATGAGCCTGCTATTCATTTTTATAAAAAATATAATACCAGCTTTGATCCTGAATGGGTGAACTGTTCTATTGTATTTTAATCGAATAGGGTTCTGAAGTAATCAGCACGCCTCTTTCCTAAAGCTGCAGAAAAAGAGATTTCAAAACTACTTGGCTTTATCTGAGCTCCGGAATACCCACTACTATAAACATCATAACTCATACCAAAACGATATTCATTCATTAAGATTGAAAAATTAGGTATGACTGCGTCATTTAATCTATAAAATAAACCAAAATAAATTCTATTTGTGTTTTCATAATAACTACCAAAAGGCAATCCAATCGCACCTCCTACCAATGTTTGCTCCATCTTATTTCGACTATTAAATGAAGCATGGAATAATACCGATTTTTTGCTTTCTAATTCTTTTTCTGCATTCAAAAAAAGCAATGACTTAAATCCTGAAGTACCTGCTTGGTTAGAAGTAGTTAAATCAGGTTTAGAAAAAAAGAATGCATTGGCGCTAATTTGAATAAATGAATTTTGTGAATGGTTGGTATATAACAAGCCTGTGTTCATAGAAATTTTGGAAGCATTATTATTTAAATTCTGTAAACTTATTGATCTTGAGTTTAATAAATATTCCCCCTCACTAAATTGATCTCCAAATTTTAATTTATCTAATTGCAAATTAGATTGAGCAAAAGTCAACCCTAACCCTAATGAAAAATCTTTTTTTAAATCTTCATCAAAGAATAAATGATACGCGGCATTTAAAGTAGCATAATTTGTCTGCAACACCCCGTTCATCACTTGATCTGAAATAATTTGTCCTCCAATTCCTAAATAATTGACCACATCTTCATTCTTATTTTTATACCTACCATCCCATCCTACAACAATTGTTTTATATAATTGATTGCCTGCGAGCATTTGTGAACGATAATTAGACTGAACACGGTTTTGGTAAATTCCGTTACCAACAGATGCTGGACTTAAAAATTGCGCTGAAGTGTATAATTGAGACAAAAAGGGATCCTGTGCTTTTACAGTGATGCAAAAACAAGCGCAAATTAATAATATGTAACCCCTTTTATTCAATAGTTTCTATTTTAATAATAAAAATTGACCTGATCTATGTTCTGAAGTAACAGCTCCAATTCCGGTTATATCGGCTATCCAAACATATCCATCAGATTCCTGCAACGTTCCGTTTACTCTTCCATCCCACTTAATATTACCTGGCGGTTGATTAATCAATTCATATACTAACTGCCCCATCCTATTATACACTCTAAAATAATTCACACTTTTAACTGCAAAATTAAACGATGCTTTTAAAAATCTATTGTCAGTATAATCCGCATAAGGCATAAATGCATTGGGTATTTCAAACAACATTTCTGTTGGATTTACTTTTATCATTAATATTTCACTTAGCCCAGACCTACATCCATTAGCGTCAGTGACATAAAAAGATATTGCAGCATCTCCAACACCAGCTCCTGTAAGCGTTGTGGGATTAGCATTTCCAAAAATTGTGGCTTTGCTTGGATCCGTATTCCAATAATAAGTATACGGCGGCTTTCCTAAAGAAGCAAAAGCAGTTAAAGTGATATTACCTAAAACCATTACTTTACTTGAACTTGATTTAATATATTCAGCCACTGGTAATGCATTTACTTTCACAATCACAGAGCTCCCACTTCTACAACCATTCAAATCAGTCCCAATAACATTATATGTTAGAGTTGATTTAGGTGAAAAATATTTACCATCCGTAATATTATTATCCCAGATATAGGTTACTGCACCAACCCCTTTTAAGGTTAAACTATCACCTATACAAATGGATGTTTTAGAAGCATTAATTAAAACATTTGGCAATGGATTTATAATAACATTCACAGGCTTGATAGAAGAACATGCATTAATATCAACTCCTTTAATATAATAGGTGCCACTTAACGCAGTTGTATTTGAATTAGGCAATAAAATTGTTGCCAATGCATCCTTAAAATAGGTGAATACCAAATTACTTGTAGATCCTGCGGTAATACTTGCTAATGTTAAATCTATTGTTGAAGGTGAACAAACCGCAGACGGATTATTAATCGATATTGTGGGCAACGCATTAACTGTGATTGTTTGATTCGCTGTATTCACACAACCATTCACATCTGTTCCAGTTACCGTATATGTCGCTGATGTTGAAGGTGTAAAAGCAATACCATTTGTTATCCCTCCACTCCATAAATAACTTGTAGCGCCACTCCCTGTTAATGTTACACTACCTCCATCACAAATTATCCCATCATTATTTGAGATTCCGGAAGCATCTAATTTAGAAATTGTAATTATTGGTTTTGGGTTTACTTTAACTGATACTATACTACTAATTGCAGCAGAACAATTACTGGTTGCTATAACATAATAATATAAAGTTCCTGCTGCCGATACAATTGGCATGTAACTTGCATTATTAGCAGATGTCAGAAGAGTGCCTCCAATAATGCTATTAATTGTATTACTATACCATTGATAAGTAATATTTCCTGTTCCAGTAGCGGATACCACTAATGCTGCAGAACTTGCTCCTTCACATGCAATGAATGCAATTGGTTGTGTTGTAATTAAAGTATTCGGATTTACTGTGGTGGTGATTGATCCCGATGTTGCTGGACTTCCTGTTAAACATGGTGTCGCATTAGAAGTCATCACTACAGTTACGACATCACCATTTGATAATGACGATGTTGTAAAAACATTACTATTCGTTCCAACATTCGATCCGTTTAATTTCCACTGATAGGTTGGAGCAGTTCCCCCATTCGTTGGAGTGGCCGTAAAAGTTACACTTGTACCAGCACATATAATATTATCTGCATCACTAGAAGTAATCGTTACACTCGCCGGTAATAATGGGTTGACTGTGGTGGTGATATCTGATGATGTTGCTGGACTTCCTGTTAAACAGGGTGTCGCATTAGAAGTCATCACTACTATTACGACATCACCATTTGATAATGTCGATGTTGTATATGTAGCGCTATTCGTTCCAACATTCGATCCGTTTAATTTCCACTGATACGTTGGAGCAGTTCCCCCATTGGTGGGTGTCGCCGTAAAAGTTACACTTGTACCCGCACATATAATATTATCTGCATCACTTGAAGTAATTGTTACACTCGCTGGTAATAATGGATTCACTGTTACAGTATATGTACCACTCGATAATGTAAACGAAGTATTACAAGTCCCATCCTTTGCATAGCGCGTGTACACTGTTGTTACTGTTAAGTTTGCTGGTGGATCATACGTCGCACTATTACTACTCGGTATATCTACTCCATTCGCTTGCCACT
>CANCPA010000363.1 GCA_947379895.1 Chitinophagaceae bacterium
ACTTTAATAATTATTTATAAATTTACAATGAACGCAAAAATTACAGGAACTGTAAAGTTCTTTAACGAAGAAAAAGGTTTTGGTTTTATCAAGCATGATGATTCTAACAAAGAAACTTTCGTACATGCTAATGGTTTAATCGACCAAATTGAAGCAAATGACAAAGTTGAGTTTGACGTACAGGAAGGTCGCAAAGGTTTAAATGCTGTAAACGTTAAACGCGTAGTATAAATCTATTACTTTCAAGTTTTTAAGGGGCCGTGATTTATCATCACGGCCTTTTTTATTTATGATTTTTTGTTTCCTATATATAAGAGACCGATTTTTTTATTTTAATAAATTTTTGATATGAGCGATGTAATGAAAAAATTAAATGAAACTGTTTCATTTATCAATGCACAGATTAATGCTAAAGCAACTGTTGGCGTTATTTTAGGAAGTGGTCTAGGCAACTTCATTGATGAAGTAGTTATAGAAAAGGAAATTAATTATAAAGATATTCCACATTTCCCTGTAAGTACGGTAAAAGGACATAGTGGCAAATTAATTCTGGGGTCTATCAATGGGAAAAAAATATGGATTATGAGTGGTCGTTTCCACTTTTATGAAGGTTACACTCCACAACAAGTCACCTACCCTATTCGAGTTTTAAAGTTATTAGGTGTAGAAAAACTATTATTATCTAATGCGGCAGGAAGTGTAAATCCTAATTATGAAGTAGGTGATTTAATAATCATTAAAGATCATGTTAGCTTCTTCTCTGCTAATCCACTTATCGGACCAAATGTTGAAGAACTTGGCCCTCGTTTTCCCGATATGAGCGAAGCTTACAGCAAGGATATTATTAAACTAGCTAAATCTATAGCCGAAAAGCATCAAATAAAAGTTCAAGAAGGTGTTTATGTGGCAGTAACAGGACCTACATTTGAAACAAGGGCTGAATATCAATTGATAAAAGTTATTGGAGGTGATGTTGTGGGAATGAGTACTGCACAGGAAAACATCATTGCTGTTCATTGTGGCATCAAGGTATTTGCGATGAGTGTGGTAACTGACATTGGAATCAGAGAAGATGATAATGTAATTACTCATGAAGAAGTATTAATTGCAGCAAAGGGTGCTGAACCTAAGTTTTCCTTATTATTCAGGGAATTAGCGGAGGCTTTGAGTTAAGTTTTGAATTTTAAGTTTTAGTTTAAGGTGAAATATTATTAGATTAATTGAAGAAATAAAAACGGCTATCACGATAAATTGTGATAGCCGTTTTTGATTTAATTAACTATAGAAACTTTGTATAATGCTAAATTTATTCAACAACAACATTCTTTTCAAGTACTAAATCTACTTTGTGAATTACCCCTGTAGTAAGTACCACTTCCTTATTAGTATATGGAGGATAGCCCGGCGTGATAATTTCCACCGAATATTTATCGGCACTCATTTGTAAAATGAGCACCTTGTTTCCATCTGCATTTCTAGTCATATCACCCGGTTGAACAGTAACCTTGTAATTGGTAATATTCAATTTAGTGATGCTGTCCTTCACGGTAATACGCATACCAGTTGTACCCGTTCCGGCCACTTGAGCTAATAAGTTAGTAAAAGTAAACTCGGATTTTAAAATATCATTGTCTTCAAATATCAGCCTTCCATCACTCAGCATTTTGTTAAGTTTGGTATAGATGGAATTATTTGCAACAATTTTCACATTTGTACCTCCGAATGTGGCTATCGTTTTCTGAATATAGTTATTATAAACCGTTTCGAAGGCTGTTTTACCACTAGTGTAGGTTGCAACAAATCCTGCAGGCATATTCGTAGTTCCTGCTTCAAGGGCGGTAGTGTGGTCTGTAATAAAAGTGAGTCCTAATGCGATCATTGAATGAACATCTTCCCAATCTTGATTTGAGGCATTTAAATAATAACCAAATCCTGCAGCGGTTAACATTGACTTAGTGGCATCCCCCACAAATACTTCTTCCAAATAACTTTTCAATTTTCTTTGGTTAGCAAGACAGGTTGTCCAAAGAGGAATAAGTTGAACCCTAACATTTTCGGGAACTGCATCCCGAGTCTGTTTTGCAGGAAGTGCTTTCGCTGCCAAAACATCTGCAAGGGAATCTGTACCGTATTTAGGGGTATATTTTCCTTTTAGGAGTGTGAAATCCGCATTGTTTGTTGCGTAATTATCCCAACCTATTTCAGCTACTGAATATAGTTCTTGTTGAGTACAGTTATAATTTTTTAATGATTTAGACATGACAATCAATTTATTTCCGGTGAAGATAGTTGCTTTGTTATCAAACAAACAAAAGAAATATTAATAATTATTTTATTGTGAGGCAGCGTATGAAATAAGTATTGTGTTGTAAGAATTAAGGCAGAAATTAGACATATTGTAGAACAATTAATGGTTTGAAAATAATTTCAAATTAATAAACCAAGATTACGCAATAAGACTCTACTCCAATTTACAACTACTTTAAACACAAGCTTTTGATTGACTTGTTTGACTTCTACTTAATATATTATGTCTTCAGTCAAAAAATCTTCTCAAAAACTTGTCTTTTTTGTATTTGTAAATTTCGTTGCGAGTCTATTGTATAATCTGGGTTTAACTAAAAAAAAAGTAGGAAAGTAAATGAATCTAGAAATTAAAACTGATGTGAGGAATGGTTACTACTCAGGAGATTTTACCACAAAGGCAACGACGAAAAAACAAGGAACACAAGGACTTCGTTATAAATAATAGGCAGGTAAGTACCTAAAAAGTATACTTTTCCTTGTGTTTCTTTGTTCAAAACCTTGTGACCCTAGTGGTAAGACCTCCTGAGTAGTAACGAGGCATGACAAGATTATAAAAGTTGCTTTGAATAATAGCGATATCTATGTCTGTATTTTGGGGATGGGGCATTATATAATCAAAGTAAGGCATTATAAAACGTAAGTAACCAACAAAATAATACAAGTAGTCAATAATCAAACATGGATGAATGACTATCAAAAGGAAGTGAGACATTATCAAAAGGAAGTGAGACACAATCAAAAGAAAGTGAGACACAATCAAAAGGAAGTGAGTGACTATATAAAGCAAGTAATTATAAATAAAACGTTAGTGACTGATAATATAATGATAGTAATTGACAGTATTCCTTTCATGGTTGACAATCAAAGGAGAGTTGAGAGTGATGATTTGGAGGGAAGGAGGAAATAGGATAAGAGGGAAAGAGTTGTAAGTGATTAGTGTTTCTTTGTGTTTTATGATTATGATGACACAGGAGTGAATCTGAATTACAATTTATAGGATTGAAAAATGGTCGGGTTAGAGGTAGTTTTAGAATTTATACTAAAAACATTTGGGTGCATAAAAGTTTTTCGTTGACTAAGAACCCCTGTAATAGCTCAATGCCATTATAGGGTTGGTCATTACCACTATTTTTAGCGAAAAACTCTTATGCACCCGAATTATTATAGTTTCCATGTTTATACGCTACCTTTCCAAACTTTAATTGATATAGACTCGCTAAATAAATCACGTAGGGATTAAATATTAGGAGCCGAACAATAAAATGTAATAAGTTCCGTAGGAACGACATATAGATAACATACTATGGCGAACACATATACTCAACTTTACATACAATTTGTTTATGCAGTAAAATTTAGGGCTGGTTTAATTCAACCAACATGGAAAGATGAACTATACAAATACTCAACAGGAATCATCCAAAAGAACAAACATAAACTCATTGCTATCAA
>CANCPA010000364.1 GCA_947379895.1 Chitinophagaceae bacterium
AGTCAGAGGACAAGAAATGTAGTGTGTGGGCAGGTGCAATTGATGATTTATGGAAATTAGGTAAACCAATCGGGCATGGCGGACCTTGGATGAATACAAAAGTGGATGCAAATACTCCATCTGATGCTTATTTATTTAGTACTTATGATGCTAAAACACTAACACTTTCTCATGCCTCTTCCGAGTCGGTAACTTTTAAAATTGAGTTCGACCCTACAGGAGATAATTCATGGATTACCTATAAAAGTGTGCAGGTGAAACCTAAGGAAAAGTTAGTGATTCAATTTCCAAAGACGGTTCAAGCGAGATGGATACGTTTCAAAACAGATAAGGGGACTACTGCTACCACTTGGTTAGAGTATAAATAGTAAGAAAATAGAAATGAAATATGGGGAATCCTGAGCATTGCATATACAATTTATACTCAAAATAAATAGGTTTGAGAAAAGAAGACAGCTGCAATTCAATAAAATCATAGAAATATATCATTTCAATTACACTAGTCATTTCATCAGTGCTATAATTATATGAACAAGCTTTTTCTTCACCTCATTAATTGTTTGATTACTGTACAAGGGATTGTCTCTGCCCAATCTGTAATTTATTCTGCAACCCCAAAGAGTAATGCTAAAACAATACTCTTCAATACCCTTGCCCCTAATCTTACACAAAAAAAAGGAGCCGCTTTTGGAGGAGGGTTTAAAGTAGGCGCTGCTTGTCTGCAAGCTCCCTCCCGTGTTTTCACCGATTCGCTTAATTCATTTCAAAGGGATTCATTGATTTTGTCAACTAGGAAAACTGCGAATCTTAGTTTTGGTTTTCAGGCAAATTCGGGCTATAAATTGCAAGTTGATTCTATTTCTTGTCAATTAGCATCAAATGCCGATAGTGTGAAATATAGGATAGCTATTTCAGTTGATGGAGGACATACTATTAATTTTATTGATAGTAACTTTGACTTACCTAAAACTTTGAATTGTGCTTCTACAAACATTCCTATCCAAAGCGCAGTCTGTAATTACCTGATTCAAAGTAGTCAAGCATTCATGGTTTATCTATATTTCTTCAATGCAATTTCACCATCAGAAGTTAATGTGTGGAATGTGTCTGTGAAAGGTTGTGTCTTGCCAAAAAGTGCTAATAAAGATTGTAATGGTAGTGATAATGCATGGTTAAGCCCTCCGCCAATTGATAAATATAAGTTGGTTTATACCGAAGATTTCACAAGTGGAACAATTCCCTCTAAAATCAATACCAAAAATTGGGTTACCCGAGGTTATGGAGGTTTTGGAGGATTAATGAAGGATACGAATGTCTATTTGGCAAATAATATGCTTCATGTAAAATATACGCAACAAGATACCAACTATATTGGTGGAGGCATACAAAGTTTAAATCAGTTTCATTATGGATATTATGAAACCTATATGAAAGCATACATCGGTGCATCCAATTTTCACCAAACCTTTTGGTTAATTGGCACCAATAATAACTGGAGAAAAGATTCTTTGCCTGTAAATAATAGTCAGGTAGAAATAGATGCCTTGCAGATGGATTCCTACATTTCTAATCCTCCTTTTGCGTCCTATTTCAAAGCAAATAATCAGTTTGCAATGTACAATCATGCACCAATTCCCTTGTACGACGATGCCTTGCCCTATGTTGGAGAATCAGGTTCAGGAAATGCAGCAGTTTATGACACAGGGTGGATTAAAGTTGGCTTAGAGTGGTTGCCCGATAGTATCAAACTTTATTATAATGATACCTTACGTCAAATATTTCTTACCCCAAAGCCATGGCAACATCATGCACAATTAGGAGTTCAGTTCAGTGGTTTGCCAACTCCTGTAGGATATAGTACTTCTATGACTGCGAATATGTCTTGTCCCGCTGATGCAGAAATGTTGGTGGATTGGTTCAAGTTTTATGCCCCAAATACTGCACAATCCAACATGAACTTCATTAGCGAAGGTGATTTTGATTATGACCTCCGACCCAAAAACCGACATCGACCTCTTTGTTGGATTAATGCCCAAAGTTTTGATATTATGGGTGTTACTGCCAAGTTTGATACCATTGCTACTTCTATGGATACAGTGCATGTTCACAGTGGACTTGCAAGTCTAAAGCACTATTACACGAAGGCATATAAGACTGCAACAAGACAAATTCTAAACAACATTGCCAATGGAAATTATAAACTCACAGCGTGGGTAAATTGTAGCGGTGGACAAAACTCATGTCAGATGCGTTTACTCACCGGAGGAACACTCTATTCACAAAATATAGTTTCGACCAATGACAAATGGATACAATTGATGCAAACAGTTTCCGTGCAAAATAATCGGGCTGTAGTCGAATTTTATTCTGATGCATTAGCCAATAATTCATTAAATATAGATGAAGTTTCAATGGTTAGGTTGCCCGATAATATCTTGTCAAATAAACATTTGACTATAAATGCAAAAGAGTTTTCAGGAGGAATTGAAATCAATTGGCAAGAATCTGTTGCAAACGGAATAACTCGTTATGAAGTGGAAAGGAGTACAGATGGCAATCATTTTGAAAATTTAGGAATAGTAAATATTTCCACGAACAATACATGTCAGTATAAGGATACACAGTTACCTATTGCTTCAATTTTTTATTACAGGCTAAAAGCTGTCAGCCAAAATGGAGATATTCAATATAGTAATACGGCCAAATTAGCAATTGATGATTGTAAACTTTGGGCGATAAAAATCTATCCGAATCCAACCAAAAGCCTACTGAATGTTTATTTTAGAAACACTTCTGAAAAAGATTATACAGTCAAAATAAATTCAGTAGAGGGAAAAGAAGTATATGTAAAAGAACACCTAATTCCTCAAAATAATCTGTTGACTATCACTACTAATAACCTGCCAAAAGGAGTCTATACCATAGAAATAGGAAATGCCTCCACTAATTGGGTTGTCAAAAAGTTTATGAAAAATTAATTAGAGCACCGATTTTAAATAATAGTTCTGCATTGATATTTATAATAGCTGAACTCTTTTTCATTTAATCAACCAAGATTTTATTTCAAAATGCTGTCTCCTTACTAAAGGCTTACATTGTGAGCATAAATTATTCTTAGGAATGTTGAATAAATAAATTGAGTAATTATAAAATAGTTTCACTAAATAGCCCCCAATTCTACGAAGTAGAATTTCTATGTGAACCTATCTGCCGATGTGTTGAGACTTCTTTTTCTTATAGGTTCTATTATTTTCAATAGAAAATATTTGAGAATTATTCAAATTATTTCTTTTGCTTTTCTATGTGCTTTCTATGTGTACCGGGTGCATAACTGTCTAAATGTTGTGCTTTTTTTTCATAAAATTTGTGTTATTTTCTATAGTATTAAATCTGAAAATTGTTCAAATTATTTATTTTACTTTCCTTAGTGGATTGAATTCAAAAAGGAAACAACAAATAAAAGGTTGCTACGAAGGCGGTCTTACCACATGAAACAAATGTTTATAGTAATTCCAAGAATTTTTAACGTTAACTAGCGTTGTTTCCTGAATTCTTCAGAAGAATCTAGAAATGCCATTCTTTACTCATAATTCATTACTAAATTATCCTCTTACAATCACAAAAAACACATAAATCAAAAGAATCATAGTTCAGATACGCTTCGTTGTCATGCCCTAGGCATCTCATCGCAAAACAC
>CANCPA010000365.1 GCA_947379895.1 Chitinophagaceae bacterium
GCTTCTAACCTATCAGGCTTGAAATCCTGACTTGTCATACTTCCACTAATATCGAAACATAGAATGATATCAATCCCGTCGCCCGAAGTCATTTCTTCTGAAAACTTTCCTTGCGGCCTTGCTAATGCAAGAATTAAAATAGTTAAAGCCATACACCTAAGTATAAAAGGAAATGCACGAAACCTAAGTTTCCAAGTATAAACTGGACGCATAAATTGTAATGAACTTACCTTATATGAAGCATATTGCTTTTTATTCCTGCTTAACTCCCAATATATAATGAAAGGAATAATTAAAAGAAGGGGCAGAAGCCAAGGGTAAGCAAATGTGAAATGACTCCACCAAGAAACTATGCTATCGATTAAATTATCTTGCATCGGCGGCCTCTTTAATGGTTTCATTTACAGCAGATAATGCCATCAATATAGTTTTAGCTTCTGCTAATTTATTCTGACATTCAGCAGTTGTGGGAATAGACTTTGCGAACTTCACTTGATCAGCCCAATGTAAAAGTTGCATGTATTGCTGTAACAAATCCTTTTTAATATTTTTCTTTTTCAAAACACCTTCGTATTCATGAGTAGTTTTACTTTGTGTCTTGACCTGCAATTGATAATCAGAAAAGGACCTACATATGGTAATTAATTCTGTACAAAACAATTTATACTGTTTGGAATGAATGAATAGTACAAGTGCATTTAATTGATGTAAAGCCTTTTCAATTGAAACCTTTTTTAAAGGCAAAAACCCCTGATTCTTTCTTCGAGTAAGTAGCCATTTAAAATAAAAAAATATAAAAACACCTAGTACAAGAGTTAAGATATATGCACCCCAAAGACTCGAATCATTTTCAATTACTTCAGGTTCTAGTATGTCTTTTATATCATTATAATCTTTACGCTGAGACACATCAATGGGAACAACATTAATTGATTTCTCTTGAGTTTTAATCTTTACTCCATTGATGAAGACTGAAAATTCAGGTATTGTAAAAGTGCCTGAATCGAAAGAAGTAAGAATTATAATCTGTTGATATGAATTTGTAGTTGCAATATTTAAGGTATCTATTAGACTACGATGAAGTATTTGAAAATGGGCAAAAGTGTCGGGAATAACAAACCATGAACTAATTTTCAGAGGCGCATTTGTAATAGGTTCAACCTTCAGTTTCAACTCAAATTGCTCACCCAATCTTATTTTATCTCTGTTAACAACAGCAGTAACTTTTTGTGCAGAAGATGAAATGAATATTACTGATATAAAAACAAGAACCATTCCTTTTAAGCACAACTCTTTAATAAGTCCTCTTAAGTGGGGGAAGATACTTTTGCTATAATACCCAAAACGTAATATCCATAAATTGCTATTCCTCATTTTCTTTTCATAATTTCAATATTCAGGACGCTTCAATTAAAAATTATCATTACTTAAGTTCGTTTAATAAAAAATTGCTGTAAAGTTTTTACATAATCATCGCCTGTAGCAATTTGCAACAAATCAGCCCCTGCCTTTTTAAAATTCAACTTTGTGTCTTCCATAAACTTAACATGTTGCTGTTGCCATGAATTTCGGGTACCTCTATCATTTGAATCTAACCAAGTACTAAATCCTGTTTCTGCATCCACCACTTGAATCATTCCAACTTTTGGCAACTCTGATTCAATCTTATCAAAAACCTGAATACCAATAATATCATGTTTCTTGGCCGTAATACGCAAAGTATGGTCATAACCAACCGACAAAAAATCACTTATTAAAAACACGATACTCTTATGGCGGCTATTATTATTCAAATATTGCAAAGCTTTATTCAAATCAGTCTTTAAAGCATTTGGTTTAATCGCTAGCAAGACTCTCAGCATATACAGAACTTGCGACTTCCCTTTTTTAGGAGGAATATACTTTTCTACGGTATCAGTACAAACGAGTAATCCTATTTTATCCTTATTATTAGAAGCACTAAATGAAAGAACAGCAGCTATTTCGGTAATCAAATCTCTCTTACTTTGCATTCCACTACCAATCAAATTACTTGCGCTTGCATCAACCAATATAAAAACAGACAATTCCCTTTCTTCCTCAAAAACCTTACTATAGGTTGACCCCATTCTAGCACTAACATTCCAATCTATAAAACGAATATCATCCCCTTCAACATATTCTTTCACCTCTTTAAAAACCATTCCAACACCTTTAAAAGCTGAATGGTATTCACCTGTAAATAAAAGATTGGTCAATCTTTTACTTTTTATTTCTAACTGACGAACACGACTTTCCAAGACATTATCGACCTCTCCTTCTAAAGTTTGTACTAATTGTTTTCGAGAAAATAGTTGTTTGAAAATATTCATTATTGATTTGAGAACTTAAAATCATTACTAAAAACATAATTGTTTAAGGCACTTTGACAGCCTTAAGTATATCATCAATAATTTTTTCGGAAGTAACATTTTCAGCATCAGCTTCATAAGTTAGTCCAATCCGATGTCGTAATACATCTTTAGCAATTTCCTTAATATCCTCCGGCAAGACATAAGGTCTTTTTTCCATGAAAGCATAGGCTTTGGCAGCTAAAGCTAAGTGGATACTTGCCCGAGGAGATACGCCATAACTTATTAGTGGTTTCAAACGATTAAGACCATATTGTTCAGGGAAACGAGTAGCAAATACTATATCAATAATATATTGCTCAATTTTTTCGTCTAAATAAACTTGTTTTACCAAAGACCTTGCTGAGAGAATATCATTAATTGATGCGACTTGCGAAATAATTGGAACAACTAAATTTTGAACCTGTTGACGAATAATTAATTGCTCATCAGTTTTATCGGGGTATCCGACAATTACTTTTAACATAAATCTATCTGCCTGAGCTTCAGGCAAGGGATACGTCCCTTCCTGTTCTAATGGATTTTGAGTAGCAAGTACTAAAAAAGGCTCGCTTAACTTATATGAATGTTCTCCAATTGTAATTTGCTTTTCTTGCATTGCTTCTAACAACGCACTTTGCACTTTTGCAGGTGCCCTATTAATTTCATCGGCAAGAACAAAGTTGGAGAATATAGGTCCTTTACGAACTACAAACTCATTTCTCGGTTGATTATAAATCATTGTTCCAATGATATCTGCGGGTAATAAGTCAGGAGTAAACTGAATTCGACTAAAGGGAGCATCGATAGCTTTTGCCAAAGATTTGATTGTTAAAGTTTTTGCTAATCCAGGTACACCCTCCAACAATATATGACCATCACTCAATAGCCCAATTAACAAACGATTAATCATGGTATGTTGCCCCACAATTACTTTTTTGAGTTCATTTATCAAACGTTCAATTACTACAGATTCCTTTTGAATCCTTACACCTAATTGTTTAATATCTTCTTGCTTTTGCATAATCTGATTTACAGTTACCCTTTCATTATTGTTTAGAAAGACTACAAAGAAATACATTAAAATTAAACTTTTGAAAAAACGAAAATAACTTTACTGAATTAATCAATAAAACAGTGATTTCTTTAGTCAATTATCCCTTATTAATATAAAAAGTTAAGAATAAAAGCATTTAATTTACTTACAATTTGCAATCTGTCTTTTATTACAAAAAATATATGTTGTTGAATAAATAGAATTTAGCAATTATTGTCTTCTTTTGTTTCGTACTATTTGAATTTAATCGCATAA
>CANCPA010000366.1 GCA_947379895.1 Chitinophagaceae bacterium
ACAGTCATTCCTGGAAGCATTTTCATTAATCCAATATCTTCCAAAATCTGATGTGTAGCACCATCTTCTCCAAGAGTTAAACCTGCGTGAGAAGCACAAATCTTTACATTTTTATTGCTATAAGCAATACTTTGACGAATTTGGTCATATACACGGCCAGTACTAAAGTTTGCAAACGTAGTAGTGTAAGGTATTTTGCCACCTATTGTTAACCCTGCAGCTACACCAATCATATTAGCCTCTGCAATACCACATTGAATAAAACGTTCAGGAATTTCCTTAATAAAAGGCCCTAACTTAAAAGAACCTGCCAAATCAGCGGTCAAAACAACCACTTTTTCATTTTCCTTTCCTATTTCATAGATGCCCTCACCAAAGCCACCTCTTGTCTCTTTCTCGTTTTGTACTTGAATGTCTGTTACCTTCATAAGTAAATATTTACTAATTATAAATTTGCCGCAAAGTAAAGAAATATAACCCGTGTATACACTGATTAATATCTTCCTTACTTATTAATCTTTACTACTATTTTATTATTTTGTTGATATAACATCAATATCCTTAACATTTCCAGTCCTTTTTAATACGCCCCAATTTTGTAATTCACCTTTTAATGCCCTTTTTAAAGATCTATATAAGACAACTAACATAATCCATCTGTAAATAATACGTTGAGGAATAAGCCATATTAATTTTGCAGGATTCTCTTTTTCAAATAAAAAGGAAATACCAGCTATCATGGCATCAACTACTGTAAATAATACATAATACCATAGTATTTTACTTGCATTATCTGAAAAAAGACCATAAATCATCAATAAATCAGCAATAGGAGAGAAGACAGGAATAATATATTTGAATATTAATATATCAGGGAGTGCTATCCATCCCAACGATTTATTTTTATTATTAAATAACATATCACTATGTTTCCAAAAGGTCTGCATGACACCAAAACTCCATCTAAAACGTTGCTTCATAAACATTTTAAGTGTTTCAGGCGCTTCTGTATAAGCAATAGAGTTTGGTTCATTCATAACTCTGTATCCTGCCCTTAAAATTCGTATAGTCAAATCACAATCTTCTGCTAAGGTATCGGTAGTAAATCCGCCTGCTGCTTGAATCGCATCTTTTTTAAAGGCTCCAATTGCGCCCGGAACAACAGTTATAGCATTTGCATAGGCAAATCCCTTCCTATCAAAGTTTTGGCTAGTTATATACTCAATATTTTGCCATTTAGTGAGCAGATTAAGGTCATTTCCTACTTTAACAACTCCTGCTACAGCGCCTATTTGCTTTCCATCTGTAGATAAAGTAAGAAAATGTTTCATCAACAGACTCACTGCATTTGGAGCAAGTTTGGTATCCGCATCAATACAGACAACATATTGTGCCTCTGTTTTGGAAATTCCGAAATTTAAGGCAGATGCTTTACCACCATTTGGTTTTGTAAATAACTGAATAGTAGGATTATTTGCAAATTCTTTATTTACTATTTCCCAAGTTTTGTCTTTACTTCCATCATCAACAAAAACAATATTATAATTTGCATAATCACATTTTATTAGATTATTCAAAGAACTCACAATATTCACTTCCTCATTGTATGAAGGAACAATGATGGAAACTAACGGATAATTAGCTATGTTTTCATCATAAATAATTAATTTCTCTCTTTTCCTTTGTAAGAATGATAAAGTCCCTAATATCAAAAGCCTAACAGTACTAATTAGCATGAATACTAAGAAGATGGCAAAGAAAAAATGTGTGGCATAATACACGGTTTCTGCCCAGAAATAATTGATTCTCAATTTAAAATAATCATTACTATTGACAGGCGGCATTAAATCATCCCGTGTTTTGCCCAACAAATCTGCAACTGTTGTAAACGTATAACCTTTGGCTTTAAAATAGCGAATAATCATTCCTGTAGCCAATACAGTCTGACTTCTATCACCACCACCATCATGCAACAGAATAATATTTGCACTATCACCATTAAAAAGACATCGCTGATATTCTGCTATTACCCTACTTAAAATTGTATCAGCATTAAAATTCTGAATTTCCCCTTTTTGCCAATCCTCAGGATCAAGACTTTCACCGACTGTAATATAATTTCTTGTCCTACTCAAAGCAACAGGAACTAATTCCTCATTTTTTTCTGGTTCGCTATCTGCATTAAAAGGAGCTCGAAACATTAACATACTTCTTCCGGTCAGACATTCAATTAAAAGCTTTGTTGCATCCATTTCTAATAACGCTCTATCTCGACTGACCTTACTCATATCTGGATGCGTAAAAGTATGATTACCAATTTCATATCCCTCATTATACAAACGTTTAATGAGTGGAATGTTATTTTCTGCTTCAATACCAATTACAAAAAAAGTTGCAGGAACATGATAATATGCAAGTGTATCTAATATTTCCTTTGTATATTTAGGATCTGGTCCATCATCATAAGTGAGAACAAGTTTAGGTTTTGAAGTCTTCCCATATTTTCTAACCACATAAGAGGAGGGGAGTACATTATATGTTTCCTCACTTATTAGCATACTAGAGTTATCTATTTCCGTGGTAATTCTTCCATTTGTGGGCGATGCTACAACGTCTAATATTTCACCTTCACCAATATAATCGACAGTTCTACTACCTTCAACTCTATTAAAATCTTTAAAACTAAAAGATTTTAAAGCAGACCTAGTCATTGGCAAATTATAAAAAACCCAAATTCTACTATCCTCAGAACCTAATCGCCATAAAGCAGTTCCTGCTAAGCCATATTCAGTAGCAAAACGTATGGCATTAAAGTTTGTGGCAGCATCGGTAAAATCTACATTATGAATACTATCATGATCATCATAATATTGAAAATGGCAATTATAAGTATCATTATCAAAATCAACTACTGCATCACTCTCCCTTGCGGTAACCAAAGATTGTTGATAAGTTTGAATTTTTGCTTTACCATTATTATCCCAATCATAACCGTATGCAGCAATATTTAAGACAATCTTAGCAGCAGGAACTTTTTTGGCAAGTTTATCAACCGACTGTTCTATCCATTTCTGACCACATATTGAACCAGCTTCAGTATATTCTGAATGTTCGTCATAGGCTTGTAAGAAGAGGTAATCATTATAATTAGAAAGTAATTTATAATCATAGTTTTCTATAAATGGAGAAATATTTTGAGTAACTAAAAAATTATTCTCGTGTAAACGACTATATAATTCCTTATGAAATGAGGATAGAATTTCCTTATTTTTCGTTTTTATATCCTCTAAATCAATATTAATACCAATAAATTTAAACCTATTTAATTGCTTTAATAGGTCACCAATTAATCTTTCTTTCTTAGCAGGATTATTGATTATCCTCATCAATGCATCACCAGTTAATACGGTATTATAGCTATTAGATAAGATAGGCATCATTTTAACCCTTGCAGATTTAATGATATCAAACGCTTGCTTATCAATATTTACGATTAAAGTATCAGCTTTAGGGTCAATAAAGAACCATTCCGGTAATACTAAATTTACTTTACTAATATTTTTTTTCAGAGAGAAAAAAGATTGAGGGTCCCAAGGCATATAAAAAGCAGCCCTAATTCCCAAACTATCACTAAAAAGCTCTGAATTAGACAGATTTAAATTACTATCCTTTTGTCCGCA
>CANCPA010000367.1 GCA_947379895.1 Chitinophagaceae bacterium
TTGTACAAAATAAAAGGAACGTATTATTTGATGACTGCCGAAGGTGGAACAGGGGAATCTCATCGTGAGGTAATTTTTAAATGTAATAAGGTAAATGGTGACTATACGCCTTTGCCAATAAACCCTATTCTTACACAAAAAGGACTTCCCGCTGATAGAAAAGATATTGTAACCTGCACGGGACATGCCGATTTAATTCAAACTGCTACAGGTGATTGGTTCAGCGTGTTTCTTGGTACAAGACCCTACAATAATGGATACTATAACACTGGGAGAGAAACTTTTCTATTACCTGTTAAATGGGTTGATAGTACGCCAATAATCCTGAAGGCAGGAGATTATATACCTATAGTAGTCAATAAAGCAGGACTTGATTCGAAGGCCGAAAGACCAACTGGGAATTTTGTTTGGCGAGATGATTTTACATCTGATAAGCTAAAACTTGAATGGAATATGTTGCGTACTCCCCGTGATGAATGGTGGAAACAAGAAAAAAATAAAATGATAATTTCTGCAATGCCGAAGAGTATTTATGAAAAGGTGAATCCTGCTTTTTTGGGAAGACGAATACAGCATCAAACTTTCGAAGTGTCAGCATCCATGAAATTTATACCAACCAATGAAAAAGAATTGTCAGGATTGGTATTGATTCAGAATGAAAAAAATAACTTGGTTGTTGGAAAAACCATTAAGGATGGTAAGGCATTCGTTGTATTGTATGCGATGGTACAAGGGGTGAAATCCACTATTGCAGAAACGGAAATGCCTGCAAATGCATCTAATGAGGCAATAACTCTTAGTGTTATTGCTAATAAAGGGACGTGTAGCTTTTATTATAAAATAGAAAAAGGGGATAAAATTACTATTGCAGAAAATGTCGATACAAAGTGTTTAAGCACAAGAATGGCGGGAGGTTTTGTAGGGGCTTATGTAGGAATGTATGCAACTTCTGTTGCACAATAATTTAATAAATAAAGTATGAATCAAATAATAAGGTCACTCGTTTTTATCTTGGCTTTTCAGTTAGGATTAATGAATACTATAAAAGTCATTGCACAGTCAAATAAATTGCCCTTTATTCTCGATGGGGTTCATAATAATCCGGGAGAACCGTTGACGAAGACTGATTTCTCAAATCCTTTATTTCTTAAAGAAAAGGGATACACAGGGCAAGTAATCAACGAATTTACTTTTGCACATGCTGCAATTACTTTCGATAAGCTAAGTCCGGATATATTTCCCGATGGTTCAAAGGGAAGAGAGTGGGTAATGAAAGCTGCTGAAAAGGTTCGTTTGAATATTAAAAAAGCACATGCTGCGGGTCTAAAGGTTTATTATTTTACCGATATCATCGTTTTACCAAAAACTTTGGTAGCCCTTTATCATGATGAAATATGTGATAAGAATGGGAAGATTTCATTAGAGCGACCAAAGACAATTGAAATACATCGAATAATGTTTGAAGAACTGTTCAATACGTTTCCCGACTTAGATGGCTTGGTAATCAGAACAGGCGAAACATATTTGAATAATGTACCCTATCATACGGGGAATAATCCAATTACAGATGGTGAAGAAAGCCACATTAAACTCATAAACCTATTGAGAGAAGAAGTATGTGAAAAACGAAATAAACAAATTTTCTACAGGACATGGTCTTTCGGCGGGATGCATGATTCTGCAAAATATTATTTAGATGTTACCAATAAAATTGAACCACACAAGAACCTTGTCTTTTCAATCAAGCATACAAAGGGCGATTATCATAGAACCTTTCCTTTTAATCCATGCTTAGGAATTGGTAATCATTTTCAAATCGTGGAAGTACAATGTCAACGTGAGTATGAGGGGAAGGGGGCACATCCTAATTATGTGATGGATGGGGTGATTAATGGTTTTGAAGAATATAAAATACAAAAGTTAGCGGGGAAATATCAATGTTTAAATGACCTGAAATCAAGCAAGAATTTTGTGGGCATTTGGAGTTGGAGTCGAGGTGGAGGATGGGTTGGTCCCTATATAAGCAATGAATTTTGGTGTAAGTTAAATGCTTATGTGGTTAGCAAATGGGCACAAAATACAAACCTTACGGAAGAGGCCGTTTTTAATAGTTTTATGGATGAAAATGGAATACTCAATGCTGAATCCCGAAAGGCATTCAGGAGACTTTGTCTCTTATCTGCAAAAGCCGTATTGCGAGGACATGAAAGTGCACAAGTTCCATTTAATAGCAATTGGACTCTTTGGATGCGGGATGAGTTTTTAGGTGGAATAGATTCTACAAAAACTGAAAAGGGAGTTAGTGAAGAGTATTTACATAAAGCATTTAATGCGTATTATAAAAAAGGACAGTTAGATGAATTTATTGAAGATAAGAATGAATCGGTGGCAATTTGGAAGGAGATTGTTGAATTGAGTGGCAAAATTGAAATGACAGATAAAGCCAATCAAAACTATATAGTAGTTTCTTCTAAGTATGGCCTTTTATTACATCAAATAATTGCATCAGGTTTAAATGTGCTATCAATAGGGTTTAAATGGGAGCGAACAGGAGTTTATGATAAAGTAAAGCTAAGTGAATTCATTAGTAATTATGATAAGGCATGGGAGGAATATTTACAGTTGAAAAAGGATAATTCATCTTGTGCTACACTTTATAAACCTTACTCTTTTGTATTTGTAGGGCCTACCTATATGGGAAATAAAGGCATGAAGGCATCTGTAGATAAGTACAGGAAATTATTGTAATTCCGACCCTATAAGGGGTTTCAATTGAATCAAAATCAATTTATATCTCCTTTGACTATGAAAACGATTGTTTAAATAGTAGTCTCAAAATGATGATGAATAAATATTTTTTATTAATAATTCTGTTTGGCTTTTTTGGAGTTCCGTCAAAGTCTCAAAGTCTGCATAAGAATAACTTTTTTGCTAATCTCCCGAAAGAGGCAGACCCAAAAGTTGTGGGTAAAAGAGTAGTGGAGAGATTCATGCAAACACCGCATACTTTTTATGGTGCTGTCCGCCCCAATCAAACACCCCCTATAATTACTTATCCTGATGTATGTACGTGGTATGGGGCATTTCAATTTGCAAAGCTTACAAATGATACAGGATTGTCAAGAAGGCTAATTGATAAGACTGCATTGTTATTGACTACAGAATCTAATCTTGTTCCGCAGCCTAACAACGTGGATGATGCTGTTTTTGGAGTATTGCCATTGACTGCTTTTCTTCAAACAAATGATTCTGCATTCTATAAATTAGGCATCAAGAGTGCCGATGCACAGTTTAAAACCTTGTCTGTAGCAGAGTATCAAAAGTTGCCTCTGCAAGTAAGGAATTGGTATAAGGAAGGGTTAAGTTGGCACACGAGATTTTGGATGGATGATATGTATATGATAACTTCTTTGCAGGTTCAGGCTTTTAGGGCCACTAAGAAGGTGGAATATATAAACAGGGCTGCAAGGGAAATGGTGGCTTACATTGATACCCTTCAAAATGAGGATGGATTGTTTTATCATGCCCCCGATGTGCCTTATTATTGGGGTAGAGGGGATGGATGGTTGGCAGCAGGAATGGCTGAATTGCTACAGTCATTGCCTGAAACTAACTTGTACCGACCTAAGATTATGAATGGATATTTAAAGATGATGGCTGCCTTGTTGAAAAACCAAAGT
>CANCPA010000368.1 GCA_947379895.1 Chitinophagaceae bacterium
GTCAGTCAGCTTTAGAACGATTTGGTAAAGTATCTATTGACTACAATAATAATACAATAACATTTGAATAGTTTCTTGAGTTCAATTCTAAATCATGTATTTAATTATAAACTGTCCAATTTAAATGAATGAAAATATAAATATATTTATTAGCTATTCACACCAAGATGATGAGTTATGGGTTTCTAAGTCTAGTAAAAACAAATTGGTTACTTGGCTAGAAGAAAGGTTAGCTTCAAATGTAGTTTTCTTTTCTGAACACACAAGACAAGTATTGAAATCAAAAGAATATGAGAATCTTATAAAAGAAAAATTAGATAATTCTTCAATAGCAATATTATTAATAAGTCACTATTACATTGATTCTTTAGAAATTTTTGACTTAGAAATCCCATACATTAAGCTGCAAAATACAAACGGTTCACTTCATATCATACCTGTTATTTTAAACGAATTAACTATAAGAGAATTAGAAAAGATTGGATGGCTATTTGATTTGAAAAATGTTTCAACAATTTATTTATCAAGAAAGGACGAAGAAGCAAAATCTTTAAAGCAAAATGTATTTGATGATATTACAAGATTAATTATTGAACAACAGAGAAGTATAATTGAGGTAAATAATGCAAATAAGTCAAAAAAAATTATTATTAAAAATGAAAATGAATTCAATAATATTGAAAAAATTATTGAGCCTGCTATTAAAGAAGATACTGAAGACAAGAAACTCAAACCCACTTCGCTTATAGGAGAAAATAATTTTCATGTAAAATCTAGTGAAATAAAAAATGAAAATTCTAAGGGAAAATCCAATACTTTCAGTTCAAATGTAAATGAAGATAAGATAAAAACATTTTGGTGGGAATCAAGATATAAAAGTTCAAAAACAAAAATATACGAATGGTTACTTCCTATTGTAATTATATTGTTTTTATTTGTTGTAATTATAGTAATACATAAACCAAAAAAACTGAAAAATAGTTTTGATATACATTCAGATTTGGATTCAGAGGGCAATACTGAACAAATAATTGATGATAGCGGTAAAAATGATTTGAAAAATGGAGATTCGCTTTATAGGGCTAGAAAGTTTTATTTTGCTTTACTTAGCTATAAAAAAGGAGCTGAGAAGGGCAATGCAATCTCACAATATAACGTTGGCAACATGTATGAAAATGGAATTGGTGTAGCCAAAGACATTAATTTGGCTCATAATTATTATTCACAGGCATGCAGTAATGGGTATATTTATGCATGTAAAGCAAATACTAAGTTAAATAAAATTATTTCTCACTGATGCAACTAAGATATAAAGTTTAAAATATTGAAAATCTATTTACCGCGCCTCTTTCTGATATAGTTTTAGAAACGATGAAACGCAAACAAAAGGATGCGAATAGCGATATCAGTGATTTGATTGAGAAGTTGTAATTATTCGCAAACGTATAATTCTCCTTATTGATTTGATTTATAGGTTATACTAAATCCTGTGTGAGAATTAGATTTCTGTTTGCATATTTATTGGTAAATGAAAGAATTGTTTTAGACATTTTCTCTATTATAATCAATAAAATGCTACTTAATTTCAAATTCTCCGTTTAAAAATGGTTCCACACTAAATTTAGTATAACCGATTTATAATTGGGAAGCAATGCTTTTTGTAGTACGAAACAGTGAAGTTTGAAATCAGAGAGAATAGTAATTTGATAATAAACAATAATAGCATTGGTCTGATTTGTTTATTTTCCTGTCCAAGAAATCGGTTTAGTATATGTTTTTAATCCATTAGTGACAATAATTGGCATAATTGATTTTGCAAATTTGTTTTCATTATTACCTGAATAGACCACAGGCGAATATTTTCTTAATATATCAGCCGAACTCCTTTCAGGTGGGAAATAAACTTTTGTTTTTACAGTTGTAAAATTTGTATTTATTGCTTCAGGAGTAGGTATTTGGTCACTATCGGCACTAATGAGAATTTGGATATCTGCAAGATTTTTAAAGCAGTCAATCAGCATGTGAGTTGAAATAGAAACATCTGTCCTTTTTTCTTCTGGTGCTGAAAGTTTTCTTTGCATCTAGCTCCACACTTAATGGTCTTGTTTTGATAAATCCCATTAATCACAACGAATTTATCTCCATTTATTAACTTATTAGCATTCAATAAAGCAGATTGTCGGCTTCTCTTATCAAGTTTTGTTGGTGGTGCAGTGAAATATTTTACAGCAATTAATTCGTGAGCAGATGGTTCAAGGAAAGAATTACAGAATTTAATAAAATCAAGCCAATAATAATTTTTCCAAGTAGCTTCTATTGAAGACTTTTCTTTGAGCCCATTATAGAAGTTAAATCCGTCAAAATAAAATATTACTCTTTTTTGATAAAAAAAAAGCTCCCATAAGGAGCAAAGCTACCATACAGAGATAGTAGCGGGGCATTTGAGTTACAAATATAGGCATCTGATTTGAGTTCAGATGCTAAAATGCGATGATGACTCAAATAATCTCCCACTAGTGCATGAATTCGAAGGTTGTAAGATTATCCACTTGCATATCAATGATTTGCCTGAGAAGTTGTGATTATCTCTCACCTAGCTCATTAACATTAAAATCACCAAATTACTGCTTTAAGATAAATGACTTTCAAGGTATCCAAAAACAAGAGGCTGCCCTTTGAGACAGCCCCTTGTTAAAAATAGTATTACTGAAATTGTTTGAATAGTAAGTCCCTATTCCTTGATGAAATTCATTCCATTTACAATCCCACTTGTTGATTGAACCCTTAAATGATAGACGCCTGCACCAATACCACCCACTTGAATGGTTGGGTTTGTGGCATCGTGCAATGACAACGACTTAATAACCTTACCAAGATTATCGATGATGTCGACTTTCACAATATGAACACCCTTGATAGTTATCGTTTCCTTAGCAGGGTTAGGATATACGGTCATGTTTGTGGTAGTAGTCGAATTGTCCGAAATAATTCCTCCTGATTTTACAACACCTACTTTGGTATAGTTGGCATCGAAGGCAGAGATGTCGGTAATATCTGATGATAATTGAATGTCTTCTTTTGTGAAATTATTTTTTTTAATAAAGACTAACTCAAATAAAACGGTACTATCAGCAACACTCTTCGCCTCGCTTGCTGCATCCACCCACAAGAATGGAAGTTTGCCTTCTGCTGCAAAATCCAAGTTGTAATCAGCACCTAATTGGTTTTTCTCAATACCCTTCAACTCCATTGCATTACTATTGAAGTTAAGGGTGTATTGCATGCCCATAATATTCCGGAAATTCCTGACCCTGATTGGAACACGAATCTCGGTAGATGTGTTATTCGTTGAAATATGATCGTAATATAGATGAATGGGTGCAATTGACGTATTAGCCCCGAGTACTGCTGCATTCCAATCGTAGTTGACGTCGCCCAATTTTACCCCAATAAAATTCTTTGCTGTTTGATTAGCAATGATTGTCGAAATACTGATGCTATCATAAAAAGGGAAAGGCTTTGTAGGAATTGGGAATTTATAACTACTATCCACAAACGCCCACAAACGATTTCCACTAAACTTGGTGATGCGCTTTAAGATTAACGACTTAATTAAGGCGATATCTGTTCCATTTACAGCCCCGTCACTATTAACATCTCCGGCAATCAACTTATA
>CANCPA010000369.1 GCA_947379895.1 Chitinophagaceae bacterium
GAATTGTAGTGTTTGATATTGGCGGGGTGATCAAGATAAAATCCCGTATGATAGTTTCTGCCAATATCTATATCGCAGGACAAACAGCTCCCGGTGAGGGTATCACGGTCTATGGAAATGGTTGGTCTTTTTCAAATGCAAATAATACAATCTGCAGATACTTGAAGATGCGTATGGGGGTGTCGGGAGATTCGGGTGCGGATGCATGTTCAATTTCTGATGGACATGATATGATTTTTGACCATTGTTCCATTTCTTGGGGTAGAGATGAAACGTTTTCGATAAATGCACCTAATGCTTTGCGTATAACCATTCAAAATTGTATGAATACGCAAGGTATCCTAGTTCATTCTGCAGGTGGTTTGATTCAAACAAATGGAGGTGTTACCCTGTACAGAAATCTATATGCTGACAATGGTACGCGTAATAATAAGGTAAAGGGGGTGAATGACTACGTCAATAACATCGTTTATAATTGGAGTTCAGGTGCCTACATTATGGGAGGTGATTCTCAAGGTGAATCCTTTGTGAATGCTGTAGGTAATTGTTTTATCGAAGGTCCTGTTTTAGGGGTACATCCTTTTAATTTAGGCAATTCATTGTTTCATATCTATGCATCAGATAATATTCATGATAGTAATCGAAATGGTATTTTTGATGCCTATCAAATTCAGCCAAGCGAGTTTGTAGGTGGTCCCGACTTTCAATCTGTGCCTTATAATTATCCTAAAGTGCCCACTATTCCTGCCGATAGCTTAGTCAATAACTTATTGCCTACAGTCGGTGCCTCATTGCCTTGCCGTGATTTAGTAGATTATTATGTTGTCAATGAAGTGAAATCTTTTGGTAAGGTGGCAAAGTTTTTATCCAATGAAAATGAATTGCCTTTTGGTATTCCTTCTTCTTGGTCACTTTGGAGTGGCACAAAAAGAGTGGATACTGACAATGACGGCATACCTGATGATTGGGAAATTGCCAATGGATTAAATCCTAATCTTGCATCTGATGCTATATTGATTGCCGCTAATGGTTATGCAAATATTGAAAATTATATTAATGGTATTAATAGAACGAATTCGCAATATTATTTAAGGTCACCAATGAATTTGAAATTGGATTCTGCTACCCAAAATTCTGTTTCTCTTTCATGGTTCGATTACACGGAACAAGAAAAGGGGTATATAGTAGAGAGGAAAATAAAAGGGGCTTTTTCCGAAATTGCACGCACAGGTATTAATGTGAATTATTACACGGTGAATGGTCTATTGCCCGAAGAAAGAGATACATTTAGGGTGAGGGCTTATGATTCAATAATAGGAGGAAATATTATTTATTCAGGATACACTAATGAACTCGCAACTAAAACAAAGCCAATCCCTGTTCCTGTACTTTCGCCTGATGCTTTTATTCCTGATTTGGTATGGAAGGGTAGTGTTAATACTAATTGGGATAAGACTACAAATAATTGGTTAAAAGATACGGTGAACACAGTCTTTTTGGATAGTAGTACAGTCAAATTCAATACCAACGATTCAACTTCAATCATTAATCTAATAGGTCAAAATGGAATAAAGAATGCGCTCATCAATTCAAATACTGATTATGTTTTTCAAGGCTCAGGCTCGCTTGCAGGTTCCGGTTCAATGAATAAGATGGGAAGTGGAAAATTATCTCTTCAAACAAATAATAGTTATAAAGGGGCTACAGTTCTTTGGGATGGAGTCTTGGAAATTAATAAATTGGCAAATGGAGGTGCTGCTAGTTCAATTGGTGCATCTGCAAATTATGGTTTCAATTGGGTGTTGAAAGGTGGAAAAGTGAATTATACTGGAGCAGATGCCTCTACTGACAGAAGTATTAGCCTTGATGGAAATGCAGAGTTTTCCGTTAGTAGTGCCGCAGCTTCACTTACCGTTTCAGGCGTTATTGCCAGTTCAGGGGGCTTAACAAAGTCGGGTGCAGGCAAATTGATTTTAAAGAATGTGAATCCCTATGAGGGTGAAACTGTAATTAAAGAAGGGATAATTGAAGTTCAAGGAACTAGTTTAATTAATAATGGTGTCGGTATCGGAACCTCAAACATTTTAAGATTGAAAGGAGGAACCTATCGTACTACGAGTGGTTCTAATACAGTAAATGAAATTTATCCGATGAATATCATCGTAGAAGATGGCTATTCTAGTGGTTTTGAACCTTACAGAAATTGTTTGATTGATAGCAAGGTAAGTGGTGGAGGTACTTTAAATTATGCGATAACTTATTCCCGGGAAATCATTGAAGGTGATTGGTCTCAATTTAGCGGAACCCTAATTGCTAATGGTGTAGGCACCCTTACAGGTGCAGAAAGAAGTATGTTGATGTTGTCTAATTCAGATGGTATTCCAAATGCAAGAATTGTTACAGCCGGAAACACGAAGATTGCCTGTTATCAAACTACGGGAGTTATGCGAATTGGAGGCCTCTCAGGCCCTTCAACTTCTTGTCTTTCCTCTGCTAATAAGTATGCAGGTGGTACAATGACTTGGATAGTTGGAGGAATTGGAACGGACGAAACTTTTGCAGGCGCTATCAATGATGAGGCGTATAGTAGCGGTCTAGGTGTAACCTCTATTGAAAAAGAAGGGAAAGGAGTTTGGAGACTAACAGGTAGCAATATTTACACCGGAACGACTACTATTAATGGTGGTGCCCTAATTATTAATGGTAGTAATAAGGGTACAGGGCGAATAACTGTTACCTCAGGTATTTTGGCAGGAAAGGGAAATGTAGCAGGAGATGTTGTTGTACAATCAAATGGTGTTTTGCAACCCGGCGATAGTTCAGTTGGAACTTTTACGATTAAAGGGAAACTTACTCTTTCTACAGGTAGCGTTACTGAAATTGATTTTAATAAGACCAATTCATCATGGGATAAGGTTGCAGTTACAGGAGTTATCGCTTTTGATGGTACCCTCAAATTAAATAGTACCGCAAGTTTTGCTATTGGCAATGTGTTTAAGTTATTTACTGTGGGCACAAGCCCTTCAACAGGCAAATTTGCTAACATAATACCCGCAACTCCCGGTACAGGTATGGAATGGTCATTTTCAACTTCTACAGGCGAGTTGAGTGTGATAGCAACAGTTCCAGTTAAGTTGATTTCTTTCAAAGGTGGATTCGAAAATAACGGAGTGAAGTTAAGGTGGACTACGACAAATGAACTCAACTTAGCAGCTTATATAATTGAAAAAAGTGTTGATGGTATAGATTTTAAGGCAATTGGAACTACAATTCCCAATAATAATTCATTAGTAAATAACTATAGTTTTATAGATTCAAATACGACTTATGTTTCTAACATTTATTATCGAATAAAGTCTGTTAACACTGATAATACAGATGCATATAGCAATACTGTAATTATAGTTAGGGAACAACAAATCAGCATGAAGGTTTTTCCGAATCCTGCAACTTCATCAGTAGTCATTATGCATGAAAAGGCAAATGTCAATTCATCAATAAAGATATATTCTATTGATGGCAAGTTGTTGATTGAAAAGCTTGTTAAGCAAAATGATACTCAGTCAATTTTAGATATTTCTAAGTTATTGCAGGGAAGTTAT
>CANCPA010000370.1 GCA_947379895.1 Chitinophagaceae bacterium
ATCCATCGTATTGATACTAGGATTATTGCCGATACTTATCAGGAAGGTGCCAATATTGATAGTAGCCAACCCTAAATCGACTATCTGATTCGCATTAGGTGCTACGAATACACTCCAATTAGAGGATTGCATATTAAACTGTGCAGTAATATCGTTCACGAATACAGCGTTTGTAATGGTTTTTACAGCGGCAACTGACGAATTAATTGATGAACCATTGATGCCAACAGGCAAACTGAGATTATAGGTTTTGTTTTGTGTACTGTAACTAAAACTCGCACTGCTATTGCTAACAGGCTTAAATGTAAATGAATTGATAGTAAATGTATTTGTCAAGTTGATAGCACTTGAAAAGGCATAGAGACCATTAATCGTTTTTACAAGTCCCATTGAAGTAAAGGGAGCGCTCGAAATTCCTTTGGCAATTGTCAGGTTACCTCCAAACAAAAGCGTCGCATTAGTCGTATTTAATCCAGCAATTTGAATATCGTTAAAGTCTGATTTTAATTTCTGTAATGAACCACTTAAAATTGTGGTGCTGCCAACATTGAAACTTAGTGTCTTGAAACCGAAATCAGTTCCAAAGGAGCCTGATTGAATATTTATCTTTCCTGAATTAGAGGGCGTGAATCCCACTATCGAATTCAGTTGCAGATAGCCATGAAGGTTATTAATTCCACTCGAAGAAAGTGTTGCAGTATCGAAATTTAACGTACTGTTCAAATTTGTCATATCAACGCCAATATATCCTGAACTTTTGAAATTGAGCCTGTAGGAATTGTTTGTCAATATGTTTGTTGTTGAAATTGCAAAAGTGGTATTCATCGAGTCCGTTTTTGCTGCCACATCTATGAGTGTAGCATTTGGCAAGGCAAAAGTTGCATTTGCAGGTGCCGAAGGATATAGTATCATTTTTCCACACAGCTGCCCCATAGAAGTGTTGCCACTAATTGGTTTTAAAGTTAAATTGGTTACTTGAACGGGTGCAAACCCAAATGCATTTAATTGCAGACTAGCTGTTGTAAGAGGTATTGATGCAGTGCCTGTTGGCAAAATGGCATTTGTTTGCTTATCTACCGATACCGTTACATTGTTGAAATAGAGGTTATTACTACTAGTTATACTGAAAATATTGTTGTTTGGGACGGTGATATAACCCGAAATGAGATAGCTACTGCCCGCAGACAATTCCTTAATGAAGGTGATTGAGGCCGGGAATCCTAAAACAGTCTTAAAGGTTTGAGAAATATTACTATGTAATATGACGGTATCATTTAATCCAGAAAAGACCGAATCATAGGCAAGAAATCCTGTACGACTCGCTTGGATTCTGACCGTTTGGTTGAGCGGAACTACCATCTGAAAACGACCACTCTTATCACTAATTGCTTGATAACTACTATTTACAAGCGATACTGTTTGCTGTGTGATTGGTGCGCCTGAGGCGAGGTCTTTCTTGACAATGCCAGCAATTGCCTTAGTGGTTGAAACGCCCAAAGTAATGGAACGATTTGCATTATTTCTAGGCAAAGTAAATGATATACTTTCTGTGGCAAGGCTAAACTTATTAGCCGTAGATGCTGTATAAGTTATCCTATAACCTGCGTCATCATATTGCTGTCCAAAGTTGAAATTCACCCCTTTCGAGCCGATTGTAGTTAAATCGAACTTTGTCGGTTTAAATAATCCTTTCTCTGACTCAATTGTAAGAATTCCGTCCCTTAAATTTGAATTATCAGCCAACTTAATAACATTAATTACTACAGATGCATTCGATAAGTAAGGATTCAATACCGTTTTTCCTTGATTGATGATGTTAGACAATTCAGTTTTCTTTTGTTTGGAAATGGCCTTTCCTGTTTGAATGGTTACTAAAGTATCTCTAAACCCATCCGCCATAAATTGCAGTTCGTTAGTTAATTCTGTTGCATCCACTTCCACTGAATAATTCCCCGACTCATCCGAACGCACTGCTTTACTACCATTCTTAACCTTTACAAGGGCATTCCCAATTGAATTTCCTTTTGCATCAACTAATTGTCCAGTAATCGTTTTTTTGCTGATAGTCAACTTGAAATCTTTAATGAAGTATTCATTTTTACGAATTTGGAGCACTTCATTAAATGTGTTGTTACTAATTGTCTTATCAATTAGCTGAAAATTGATGGCGGAACCTACTTTTAAGTCCGGAATACCGGTAATAGTATAAATGCCTTCATTATCTGTAATTGCAGAAAAACTTTTCTTAGTTTCGGATATACCTAAAATATCGGCGGCGTTGATAGTTGCTACAATTCGAACATTTGCACGAGTGTTACCATTAATCAAAACTTTTCCACTCAATTTGTGGGTATTGTCAAAAACAAAATTTTTCTCAATCTCTATAATTGGTTTCTCTCCATACTTATCAAAAGTTTCTAAAAAGACAGCATCAAGTGGATAGAAAGCACTTTGCTTATTTGAACCATTAACTTTAACAACATAATGTTCATTTGGAGAAACCGTTTGAAACAAACGATTGAAAGTATTGCCATTAGTGATTGATGCAACAATTCTGTACGTTTGATTATTATAATTAATCGTTTTATTAGTCGAACCTAATCCTGCCCCTTCCAATACCGCATACTTTGTCCATTGCTTTTCAGGGAGTAATATTTGAATAGATACGTCCTTATTTAAAGAACCGTCTAACAATTGTACTCGTGGCGTAAGTTCTAAAGTCTGCCCGGCTAATACTATCGGTTGCATATTTGCTCCCGCTAATAGACTTTGATAAGTCACAGACATTATTTGTTTGTTAAAAAGACCAGAAGGATGATTAACCTCAAATGTGATGTATTGAAACTTTTTCATCGCATTCTGTAAAACAAGGTCAAGAGTGTAACGACCCATTACATCCGTTTTAGCTGTTCCGATAGGAACTTTTGCAGATTCAAAGCCCCGAATATTGTTTGTAGTATTCGAACCATAAACACTTACCAAAGCGTTTTCAAGTGGGAAAGTCTGTTTGCCAACTTTATTGTCTTTAACGATTTCTTGCCGTCTTTCAGTAATTGCATTTTTAGAAACTAACGGTAATTCTTTATTGTTTGCACTTTCTTCTACTGCTTTATAAGCCCATAAAACCGACCCTGTGATGATGCTCGAATTCTTGCTAAGTGCATTATTAGGCTGTTGCCCATATACAAATGACAATACTTCACTGACCCCGTTATTGCGAAAGATGACACTATTGTAAGGGTCTGAAAGTTGCAAGACTGCCGCATATTTACGCCCTTTAATCAGCGGACTATAGGTTGGGCCATATAAAAACTGATGTTGGCCAGTGATAGTAAATTGTGGGGTTGAGATAGGTGCCGAGAGAATTGCCTGTGTAGGGGTCATGCCATTTGGAACCTCCATGATTTTCAAGGTCGTTTTTACATTTCCCATTAAGGATGAACTCATTCCAAAAGGTGAATTCCATTGGAATAAAAGATTCTGAGGGAAAGTATTCAATACCGTATCATTCAATATTGGGTTGGCAAGCCTTAACGTGGGAGGTTCAATTGCCATGACGGGTATTGTTGCAGAACAACCTTCTTGCCCAA
>CANCPA010000371.1 GCA_947379895.1 Chitinophagaceae bacterium
GCAAGACTAATATTGATGATGCCCTGCTTAGCCTCGAATGCCAATCCTAATCCCACACCAATATATTGATGATTGATTTGATAGATAGAATTATGGGTAAATCCTGCATCCGAAAATACATTAAACCAGGAATTAATGCCTAATAAATAACGGTATTCTAAAGTGGCAACAGCATATTTGTCGGCAAAAATACTTCCTTCATTAAACCCCCTTAATAATTTATATCCTCCTATCTGAAATAATTCATTGCTAAAGTAATTAGGACTCTCCATCCATCCTCCCGAAGCCCCTGTTTTAATTACCGACTGCTTTCCTACAGAAAAATAATGCGCAAATGCACCACGTGCACTAATCTGATAGCTATTCAATTGAATGGTATCATATAATTTGGCATAATTAAATCCCTCTCCTACTATATTAAGTATCGTATTATTTTTCTTAACCTTTTTATTTCCTACTGCCACCATCATTTCTGTAACGCTCCCCCGCATAGGGTTAGGACTGTAGTTTGTATTATCGATCCGATGTTGTAGTACAATACTAATATTACTAACATCGGCAACAGTAGGAAGCTGCTTATTCGCAATTACACTCATGGTATCGACAGTTAATAACGTCGAAGAAAATAGTTGCAGAGAGATAGTACCCGTTTGTTTAGGCTTTGCCAAATATTGAAATCCAACCTTAGTAGTAAGATTCAGGTAAGAAGAATCCTTTTTATACATATCCAAACTAAAATCTGCTCCATAGGGAGTGTTGAAGAGATAAGGTTTTTGATAGACTAAATTTAATCTCGGTGAAGATGCTTGTAACTGTTGCCAATCCAAACCAAGCGTTTCTCCTTTAGCAAAGATATTTTTGAGATGAACATTTGCTTCGCCGGTAAATAAAAGTTTGCCTCCTGTTTGAGTATTTGCAGGTAAGAATCCTGCAATCACATTTATCTGATTGCTCTTTTTGGGTTCGAGAAATAGGTTTAATAAAAAGCTGCCTCCTAGCATTGTCAGCGTCCACTCTTTAGTTTGTTGTAGATAAGGCAACTGCTGTAATAGTTGATTGATTCTATTTAATTTATCAATATCAAACAATGATTCCTCATACATATCAAGGTAATGATACAAAAAGTCAAGGTCAATCTTAGCGGTTCCCCATACCCGAATGCTATCAAGCCGATAAGGAATGCCCCGTTTGATAGTCAATTGTGCATCCACCAAATCGTTATTAATATGAACACTATCAAACTGAATGGTTGCAAACGGATGTCCATTTGCCAAGAAATAATTGAGCAGTTTATTTTGTATTGTATTGATTTGAGGAATATTCAAGGGTTTTGATTGGTACCAATCATCTGTTATTCCGAGTGAATGCAGGAGGGGCTTGTCTTTATCATGAACGCTAATATGATTCCATTTATATTTTTTTCCTAAGAAAAGATGGATAGTAACTGTATCTTTTATTTCGCAGATGCTATCTATAGACGCCGCTAAATAACCACTCGCCTGCAATTGTCCCGGCAATTGCTGAATGTATTGTCGGCATTGAAGTTGATTTGTAAATTGGGTTTTAATGTCGAGGCTTTTCAGATTAATAGAAGAGGAATCAACCGATTTCAGTAATAGTTGTGTGCCTTGAGCATACCCTGTTATGAGTCCTGACAATGCAGGAAACAATAGTAATAAACCCAATAAATAAAGGTGAAAGAAAAGTTTAATCATCTTATTCAGCACAAGATTACAAACTTAGGGAGTTGTCTGTTATAAGTAGTAGGGAGGGATGTATAAAAGTTTTTTGCTGTTGAGAAACCCATTAAGGTTTTGGAACCTTATTGAGATTAAAAGCAATCTAAAATAATTCGTATCCTTCGGATAATCAAGCAGTACAAAAAAAGCCCTTGAAGAATTTTCTTCAAGGGCTTTTTCTTATAATTGCTCAAACAAAATTATTTCAACCACTCATCACACCTATTTAATAATTCAACACTCAACAACTTAGTTTCCACAAACAATGATAATTGCCACACTCAAGTCACTTACAAAACCTCCATACATAACGATATAAGTAAGATAATAATCGACTTTTGGAATCATGCCCGTAAGGATTTTATCTCTCGAGCCATCTATATTTAAAATAAAAGTGGGTGCTGTAATGCCCCCTGTAAATTCAATTTGTCCTCCTACACTCATTTTTGTGCCTGCAGGTAATGGTGCCCCTTGCGACGCGATGCAGATATACTTGGCAGAGATACCATAAAAGGCACAAGAAACATGCGCCTTTCCTGTTGTACCTACTTTATAGGTCAATCCTGACGGAAGTACACCGCTTTCTATGATCAATCCTGTTTCGTTAGCGCCTGTTGTGTAAGGTAGCATGCTCAACTTGAAAATATCTTCATCTCCATCGGCAATGCCATTTACATAAGGAGCTAATTCTATCATCATGCCTATTAAAACATCATAAGCATCTATAAAAGGTTTTTTGTTAGTGAGTCCCCCCAATTTGTAGGTGGTACGTGCAGAGGAGAAAGTGACAATTGCTGCGTCAAATAAAACTTGGGTGACTGGTTTTATACCTTTAAAGGTTCCCACATTCAATTCATAAATGGATTTTGAAACATCTTGGGCAACTCTGCCAAGTTCTCCATAAGGAATGGAGTTAATTTTTGCTACGCTGATCTTTAATTTTGCTGGCATATTATTATTTTTTATGCATGATAAAATATAATTGGCCATAGAACCGTTCGGTCAACTTTAGCAAAGTAAGGTCTTTATAATGGTAATATTTTATAAATGTATCAAATATCAAAAATAAACTTTTTTATTTTTATTTTTATTTAATTCGTTTAATTTTCGATAATATAGTAATATAAATACATTTTTTACTCAATTTATACTCTTTCCTATGTCCAGGGAAAGAGAAGTCAATGTACAATCAAGCTCAGTCAATCTATAACTGAACTTGATTAAGGGTTAGGAAAGAGAAGTCAAGACATAATCGGGCTCAGTTATCCTACGGGAAAAAGAAGTCAAGGCACAATCAAGCTCGGTTAGACTACGACTGAGCTTGATTATAGGTTGGGAGAGAGAAGTGAACGTACAATCAGTTCCAGTTAACGCTTAGGAAATAGGATGGATTTAAAGAAATAGTGATTTTTGGGTAAAATTATATGATAAGTAAGGAAAGTAATGAGGTTGAAAAGGTGGTAGCAATTAGTTTAATAACGAAAGTTATTTAACTGTAATGAATGCGAGGGAACACTGATTTATTTTGTTTATGTTAAATCATTCATCTTAATAAACTACTTGCATCAAAACATTCCGATGCAAGTGGAAAGAATATCAACCGATAAAAAAAGGATATGGATGCTGAAATTAATATTTACTTTTATTAGAGATAAAAAATATGAAATTAATTTATTCACTCACCTTACGCAATAATTAATAAAGGTTATTAAGTCTAATTTATATTCTTCAACACAAAGACACAAATACTCAAAGTAGCACAAAGAAAAAATGAAGTATTGATACTTATGAAGTGATTTTAAAGAACTTAGAGCCTTTGCAACTTA
>CANCPA010000372.1 GCA_947379895.1 Chitinophagaceae bacterium
AAAAGGCAGGACAAAGATGGAGTAAAGAAGGGGCTCAAAACATGATTCACCTAAAGGTAATTTATTTGAATGAAATGTGGAATACAGTGACGGGGTTTACTAAAAAGGATTGCAGAATCGCAGCTTAAGCGAAAAACTTTTATGCACCCTTCCATATTGAGTATTTATTTTTGCATTTTGAACATCCCCTCACATTTATTGGTCACTTTCTCGGCCGTTTTGGATTATTCCCCGTCCATAATTCCCATTTTTTCTTCATTTTGGGCATCCCTGTACCCATATTGTACACTTCCCGAAGCTAATAATTCAATCCCTCAACCTTATAATTCATTTTATTCTGCATTTTGGGCTATTCCTCCACATATTTCCCCAATCTAGACTGTTTGCAATTCAATCCCTTAGTCATATAATTTATTTAAGCTTCATTTTAGTCAAAACCTCCACCTACTTAGTCATTACTTGGTATAAATATTTTTATGAGACTTTAAATTGATCAATGCAATACCTTTATTTTTTAAATAAAATACAATTTGCAATTATGCAAAAAACCTTTAATCTGCCCTATTATTAATCTGTAAAAGTGGAATTAGTAATTTTTTTTATTTCCCACCATAAAAAAACAATCTTCCAAAAGGTGGTTAGTCTTTATTAAAACCTTAGGGTCTAATCTAAAAAAACTTTAAATGTGTTAAACATTGCCAAACCTTTCAATAAAGCAATTTTTATCCATCTATCAGGTTTAAATACAACCTCTTAAGCATTATCCCCTACATTTGAACTGATTTTATATAATTATTCAAAATAGATTAAAATGAAAGACTCTTTCTTAAACAAGTTCTCACTAAAAGATAAAGTAATCGTAATTACAGGTGGCACGGGTATACTTGGAAAATCATTTGTAAATGCAGTTGCCGACGCAGGAGCAAATGTTGTGATAATTGGACGAAATGAAGAAAAAGGAAATGAAAGTGTAAATGAAATTATTGCTAAAAGTGGGAAAGCCTTTTTTGTTAAAGCAGATGTATTAAAGGAAGAGTCTGTAAAAGCAGCTTCGAGAGCTATTATTGAAAAATATGGCAAAATTGATGGTCTAGTAAATGGGGCAGGTGGAAATGTACCTGCAAGTGTTATTCAACCAACTAGTGATGTTTTTTCATTTAGTGTTGAAGGAATGATGGAGGCAATGGAATTAAATCTTTGGGGTACATTAATTCCTACACAAATTTTCGGTGCAGAAATTGCCAAATTAGGGAAAGGCAGTATTGTAAATATTTCATCAGTAAGTTCGAAACGGGCTTTGTCTAGAGTATTAGGATATAGCATGGGAAAATCTGCAATTGATTGCTTCACAAAATGGTTTGCTGTTGAAGTTGCCAACCGTTTTGGTGATAAAATTAGAATAAATTCCATCACTCCGGGCTTCTTTTTGACAGAACAAAATCGGACATTATTGACTAATTCTGATGGAACCTTAACATCTAGAGGCGATAAAATAATTACACAGACACCTTTTAGTCGTTTCGGACAAGCAGATGAATTGGGGTGTGCATTAATATGGTTATTAAGTGATGCATCTAGTTTTGTAACTGGTTCAGATATTGTAATTGACGGTGGATATACAAGTTTTAGTGGGGTTTAATTTTAATAAAAATCTTCTTAAGTGAATAGTATAAGTCTCAATCAGAACGTAAGTTTGATTGAGACTTTTTTTATTTGAACATAAGTCACTAATTTTTATCCCTTAAATTTATATAATATTATTTAAACAAAGTGAAATGAAAAGGTTGATTCAATTAAAGTGAGTAATGAAATGAAATATGCTCGAATTGAAAATAAGATTTATCTTAATTGAGATGATTACGTTGTGATGACATACTTTTCAAACTAGCCATAATATAAAAGAAGTTTAAGTACTATTTAAAAATTAGGGTAGAATAATTGTTATCCTACTATTTTGGTAGATTAGATGTAAGTTATTATGTTTGCAAAACTAAATAACTAAATTTTTATATTATATGAGCAAATTAACACCTGTTAATATAGCACAAGTAACTACTAATGAGAGTAAAATAAGGCTAATTGCTTTATTTGTTTTTACAACTACTGTACTCTATATCCTGACTAAACTAATTTATATTCCTCTTTTTCTTGTTCTTGATTTTGCTCTACGTGCCTTTGATTTTGGAAAGTATAGCCCATTAGCCATTTTAAGTGAATCTCTTGTTAAAACTTTTAAACTTCCATTTAAGCAAGTATATCTACCTCCAAAGCGTTTTGCAGCAAGGATTGGATTACTATTTTCAGTTGCCATTTTATTACTACAGCTATTTGATATCAACAATTTAGCTGTCAGTATTATTCTAGCTTTCTGTGCTGCATTAGAATCATTTCTTGGTTTTTGTGCAGGTTGTTATGTTTTCAGTTACCTGCAAAAATTTAAGTTAATAAAATAGTGTTGTCTTTAAATTCTATAGAATATTTAAATCTGTTTAAATATTTATATCCAGAGAATTAATTTTAAATATAGGATTGAGGATTGTATTATCTTCTAACAATGCCTTCGAATTAAACCAGCTTTTTTTTATTCCAAACAACTATACATTCATAAATTAAATGTCGAATTAAGCAAAGAAAACCCAACATACTACTTTGGGAGATGTAGCCGCTTGGGTACTAGGCATCAATTAGTGCCAAGCAGTCTAAGATAGGTAACAAAATTATTTAATTGGGTTCCGTAGAATCGGAAATGTATCGCTTGAATTAAGTGAAGGATGCTACAGCAATTGAGGTGGATTGTACTGCATGAGCGTACATTACGAGAAACTTTTGTGGTTTAAATTGGCACTTAAGTACAAGTCTTCACTTAATAAATTTAACTTTTATATTGAATTACATAAAATGTACATTGATTTCTTCGCCATCGATTAGAGTTTCTTCACTTTTGATGTGAATTTCTTTGCCATCGCTTTTAAAACATTTATAAAACAATGACCAAAATATTTTTTTAGTATTTTGAATAAATATGTTGAATATTGCTGATTGAATAAATATTTTTCAACTCACACAAAACTAGGTATTAAAATCTTTACAAAATAATGATTTCAAAAAAGCTTATAGTGATAGGAGGGGGGGCAGCGGGATTTTTTTGTGCGGTGAATGCTGCAAGAATGAATCCCAATTTGCAGGTAGTACTATTGGAGAAACAAAAAAGCCTGTTAAGTAAAGTAAAAGTTAGTGGTGGTGGTAGATGCAATGTTACACATGCATGCTTTGAAATAGCTGAACTTGCAAAATTCTATCCTCGAGGGCAAAATTTTCTTAAAAAAGCATTTCATTGGTTTAATACAAAGGACACAGTTAATTGGTATGAGGAAAGAGGAGTACAATTAAAGGCTGAGGCAGATGGACGAATGTTTCCAATTACAGATTCTTCTCAAACTATTATAGACTGCTTGTTAAAAGAAAGTACTCAATATAGAGTAGAGGTAATTACAGGTTGTGAAGTAGTATCTATTCAAAATCTTAATG
>CANCPA010000373.1 GCA_947379895.1 Chitinophagaceae bacterium
CATTCGCAACCTTATTTACAGTCGGCACCCCATTCAGGTAAATAGTCGCTTGAGTGGGCTCAATAACAACTGCCACATGAAACCAGGTATTTAAAGGATAAGTGGGTCCGCCTGTCCACCCATAAGTACCACCCACAGAATACCAACAATACCCAATTTTAGTATTGTCAGCTCCAAAAATAAGACCTGTTGCACCGGTAGTACCGCCTCTTGCAAAGATCAAACCCGTATAAGCATTCTGTGTACCATTTGCATACACCCACGCCTCCATAGTCATAGTATTCGTAGTCACCGCTAAAGGGGCTAGATTAGCATATTGTGCACTACCATTAAACTGAACTGTACTTTTTTGAACAGTGGTAGAAAGGGTAACAGAACTATTGTTACAAAAGGTTGTAGCCCCACTCGGAGTAATACTCGGAGGCAAAGCAATAACGGTTACAGCGCCAGATACAGGACTAAAACTGTAGTTAGATGCTGTTAATCCTGTTATTACAGGCGTAATAGTTATTCCCGTAGTACTCGCAGCGGTAGTTGCCGTATAGGTAGTCGTATAAGTTACAGAACCTCCAATGACAGAACTATTATCACTATTTTTAAACCCTGTTGTCGTATAGGAGCCCGCACCTGTTAAACTAGAGACTGTAGTTCCATAATTGATACTTTGATTATTTGCCGTAATATTTAAAAGTGCTTTACCAATTGTAAATGCAGTAGCAGCAGAACTAGCTGATGTGTAGTTGCCATTCGCTGCAACGGTTGCAGTAACGGTGTAATTACCTGCTTTTGTTGGTGCAGTAGCACTTGCACTATAAGTACTACCATCATAAGCAGTACCAGCATAGCTAAAGGTATAGCTTGTACCAGTACCCGTATTAGTAGTAACAGAACTTGCCGGACCTTGCGCTCCACCATTATAAGTATAAGTACTAGGACTAACTGTAATTGCAGGAAAACCTCCAGCAACCCAATTGCTAGAAGTACCCGATAATGCAAAATTATTTAACGTACCTGCTGGATTAAAGTGACCCAATAGAACATAGTCATAAGTCCCATAATCACTTAGAAAGGTTGAATATGGATTGCTTGTGCCAGCTGTACCCTGATTAAACTTGTAGTAAGCCCGTAAGCTTGAATTGTTGGAAAGCCACAAAGAGTTGAAGTCGATTCCTTTAAGCATATCTGCTTGAATGTCTGCCTGAGAACGAGCATAATCCCACAAGGCGAATTCATCTTCTTGACCACGAAAATAGTAGCTACCATCATTTCGACGTCCTAAATCGAACTCGCTCGTATTATTAGCCATGGGAGTGGACGTTACCATATAATATTTTTCTACTCCATTGATATAGCAAGCCGCATAATGGATGTTGATTGGATCATAAACAAAAGCTACATGCGTCCAAGTGTTTGTTGGCAAAGCATTAGCCACATCCAAAATAACACCTGCGGTAGGCATAAATCTTAATCCATTTGCACCTGCACCACCTCCCGTATGGATTTCTAATGTTCCATTATTTCCTTTACTACACAAGAATTGAATATCAGTGGCAGCATTAGGTGTCCAGTAAACCCAGGTTTCAATAGTAATTGCACTCGTATTCAAATACGAATTATTGGGTACAGAAACATAATCATTAGAGCCATCAAAGTTCAAGGCATTTTGTGCTTTAGCAAAAGTTGCAAACAAGCAAAAAATAGTAGCAAACGCTGTTGCTTTAAAGAAGCGTGTGTTAAGCAGTGTCATGTTGTTTATTTTGAAAAATTTAATCTATAATTCTATTGTTTTGTAGAAACAGGTAGGGTTCATAAAAGTTTTTCGCTGCGTGAGGACACGGCAGACTGCCGAGGTTCGTGTCTCCACGAAACTCATTAAGTGAAAAACTTTTATGAACCCGACAGGTATGCCATGCCTTTACATACTAATACTTCTGCCTAATCAGCAGAAATTATTAAATAATTGGTGAAATAAGATAGAATAGTTTACCTTAAAAAATAAATGTTACGAAACCGGCATTTAATGTTACGAAGTGGCTATTTGATGATTTTTTTAAAAAGAAAACAGCAGTTTACTACTCAGGCATTTTTACCACAAGGGTCACAAAGTCTTGAACAAAGAGACACAAGGAATAGTATACTTTTTAGGTACTACTCAGGTATTTTTACCACTAGGTTCACAAGGTTTTGAACAAAGAAACACAAGGATTAGTATACTTTTTTGGTACTACTCAGGTATTTTTACCAATAGGTTCACAAGGTTTTGAACAAAGAAACACAAGGATTAGTATACTTTTTTGGTACTACTTAGGTATTTTTACCACTACGTTCACAAAGTCTTGAACAAAGGAACACAAGGATAGTATACTTTTCAGATACTTAGGAATGCTGAATAAATAAATTGAGCAATTATAAATTCGTTTTACTAAGTACCCCCCAATTCTAAGTAGTAGAATTTCTATGTGAACTTCTCTTTAATATAACATACAAAAAAATCTATGTGCTTTCTATGTGAACCTATCTGCCTATGTGTTGAGCTTTTTTAGATACTTAGGAATGCTGAATATATAAATTGAGCAATTATAAAATCGTTTCACTAAGTACCCCCAATTCTACAAAGTAGAATTTCTATGTGAACTTCTCTTTAATAAAACTTAGAAAAAAATCTATGTGCTTTCTATGTGAACCTATCTGCCTATGTGTTGAGTTTTGTTTATAAAATTCGGGTTATTTTCTATCGTATTAAATCTGAAACAGACTGCTAATGACATCTTTTTTGAAACAAGGATAAATGCATTTAAAAGACGAAGAAATCAGCTATTTTGTTTTACTCTTGCTGTCATCCCGTAGGGATTTAACCAAAATTAAAGAACTGTTTATTGTGTTAATGATCCCTGCGGGATGACATTCGAGAAACCTTTTTTTGTTTTAAATACTGTCATCCTGAGTTTGTCGAAGGGCAAAAAACTTGAGAAACTCTAATGACTGCCACTGCCTGACAGGACTATTTCCGATGAGCAACTTACAATTGAATATGTCACTCTATATCTTACCGATTAAATCTTCTCGCATTTTTTTCTGAGTTATAGGCAATTCTGCGCCTCGGATATTTAAACTATACGTGTTGATTTGATTAACAAATTGATGATTAACGATATGAGAACGGCTAATTCTAGTAAAGTGCTTTGCCGGCAACTGCGAAATTAAGGTTGAAAATGAGTTTCTTGTTTTAATCCGTTTCCCACTTTCCAAATGAATATCAATATATATGTGGTTATTTTCAAAATAACAGATCTCCTTATAATTAAGCTTTATCTTCTTCCTGCCTGTGCCTATCACAATCCAATCAAGCTCTTCATCATCAGCTTGATTATCCTTTTGATAGTTATTCATGGCAATTTCAATGCTTGAAAAAAGATCTTTCTCTGTAAACGGCTTTAACAAGAAAGCAAGAGGGAATACTTCTTTCGCTTGCTTAATAGTTGCCTGATCAGAATTTGCTGTAACAAAAATAAAAGGGATT
>CANCPA010000374.1 GCA_947379895.1 Chitinophagaceae bacterium
TCGGAAGTCTTGTCTATAACAGTTCCTTTAATCGTTTGAGTGATGTTCTGAGAAATACCCTGAAAAGAAATTAGGATTAGAATGGACAGTATCCATTTGATTGATTGTTTCATGATTAAAATAATAGTTGTTGCAAATATGAAGGTTGACAAATTAGAAATTCTACAAAATGAGCAAAAAGCACTAAATCGGTGGACTATTAAGTTTCTTATGCCAATAATTATCTATTCCCATTATAATAGTAGGACGAATGAAGATATTTTTTATTTTAACAGAACCTAATATTTCCTGTATTTATCATGATTTGATCTCTAATTAGGCAGGTGATTTAATAAGAATCCTTCCATAACCTATTAATCTTTCTGTATTCTTACTAATTAACATCTACATTGCACAAAACTTTTTTATGGAAGAGTCCTAGGAAAATGTTTGATCATTTAATGGTTTATATAAAAGAGGGTAGAGATGTGGTAGTGATGCTAATGATGAATAGTATTTCCCAAAAGTCTTATTTTGCTGATTGTGGCGACGATTTGATTGCCTATTATCAAAGCCAAATTATTGAAGAAGATGATATTTCTGCAACTGAGATTCGAGATCACATGTTACGATATGGAGAGACACTAAGAGAATATATTTATGAGGCTGTAAAGGACAAAAAAGGCTTTCAAGAAGCTATTCAACCGATATTTGATTTCCCCGTTTAGGCATTTTTATCCGTTTGAAAGTTATCGAATACCAATTCCAAGATAATTAGAATTGCTTCCTTAATAATTAATGCTTAAAGTAACCTTATCTATTCATGAATCAAGTATATTCTTACGTAAAAGCAGTGTTTATTTACACAAATTCATTTTTATATTACACGGAAAATCTGATTTCATACACAAACAAACAATAATCTTACATAAAAGAACTATTTTTCATGAGGAATATTATGGTTTTGTGTAAGATTAAAAACTATTTGTGTAAGAATTAAATTTTTCTATGTAAAATATCACAAGGAAAAGTAAGTAAATTGACCAAAGTCGGTAGGAGATAAGTTCTTTACTGAGAAAATACTGTATCCTTTGGATAGAATCATTTCAGTATTAGCCTTAAATAGGATGGCAGCGCCCAAAATCCCTTTTCCCTTGTACAAATACATGTCGGTTGTACCTGTATTTTGTATAATACTGCCCACTCTTGCCCTAAACCCTAACTTATTTGTATCGTAAGCAATACTGACAGTTCGTTCTTTTTCTACTTTTTTATCTTCCACTACTACATAACCATATACACCTAATTCTTGTGAGTCATCTCGAAATAATGACTTCAGAAAATTGCCAATGTCATGTAAGTGCAATAGTGGCTTTGCCCAAATATGATCCCTTTGTTCCCTTGCAATATTAGAATTAGAGTTTGCAAAGAATAGTTCTTCATCGAGTGTAATAACTTTCTCCGCATTGATTACTTCCGTATCCAAATCCAACTTATTTTGAATCAGGAAAGGCAATAATGGACTCGGAGTTTTATCGTAACTATCATTCTTCTCATTGATAGAAATAATCAATTTCATCTTTTCTCTTGCAGATTTTGGGTATTTAATTTTGCCGCTATTTGATATTACGCCCCCCCATTCTCCAACTACTTTAAAATTAGGCGTAAACAATTTTTTTAAAAATTGAAAAATGGCTCTTGTGTGTTTCATTATTGGTTTAATTAATTTATTCCGCTTTTGGCAGATTAGATGACTTGATTTTTCATACACCAAACAAAGGTTGTTCTTTTCAAGTGCGATTTTACCCATAGCAATATCATTATCTAAGTCAATTCCTTTGCTGATAAGCATTGCAGCAATCGGACTGTCCTTGCCATCTGCGTCAACCTTTGCTTTTATATTATCCAAAAGAACCGTTTGTTCCTTTATGTCGGTAGGATAGTTAATGCGTGCCATGCTGTATTTTTTATTTGAATTCCAAAATCCATTCTTAGAAAGTTCACAAGCTAAACCTTTTATGGTTGGCTGACGGCTTTTTTCTTTTAAAGAACAAATAATGCCTAAGTTGTACTGTTTATTAATGATGAATAAAGGATATTTAATCAAAATAAGTTGATTGACATTAAATCAATTTGATGAATCATAATTGGGATGCGAAAAGAGAATAGAATTCATTATTTCGAAATGATTTCAGTCTAAAAGTGACGTTTATCACAGTCCTTAAACAATGGCACAGTTAATTTTGTTTCATAAAATAAATGGGGTAAGAAATAAAAAAATATTTTATAGTTATCCCTTGACAACGACTTAGATAGGTCAATCTTTGAATGTTCAGCTATAACAAACAATCATAAAAACAATGAATTATTTAACAGCACTTCTTACAAACAGATGTCCTAGATGCAGAGAGGGCAACATATTCTGCAATGACTCCACTTACAAGAAAGGATTTATGGCAATGAATGTCGATTGCCCGAATTGTAACCAACCTACAGAAATCGAAGTAGGTTTTTACGTGGGTACAGGCTATGTTAGTTATGCATTGACAGTTGCAATTTCTGTCGCATCCTTTATTGCTTGGTGGATTTTGATTGGAATTTCGATTGATGATAATCGAGTATTTTGGTGGTTAGGATTCAATGGATTATTGTTAGTTGCATTATTACCATGGTTGATGCGTATTTCACGAACAATTTGGCTGTCCTTTTTTGTTCGATATAATCAAAATTGGCAAACTGAAAGCCCAAAGAGTACCGGAAGAGTTATAAAAGAACAAATGGAAGTTGTAAGTATTAAGTTTTAGGTTTTAAGTTTTAGGTTTGAAAGAGTATTGATGTACATTATTACTTAATTAAATCATTTTGAACACAAATGTTTTATTTGATGAAGAATAAATTTACAGAATTAAAATAAATTAAAATGGCAGAAACGTTTTCAGAAATTATCAACAGCGAAACACCGACATTAGTAGATTTTTTTGCAGAGTGGTGCGGCCCATGCAAAATGATGAAACCAATTTTAGAAGAACTAAAATCTAAGGTCGGTGACAAAGTAAAAATTATTAAGATTGATGTAGATAAAAATCCACAAGTGGCTAGTGTATATCAAATTCAAGGAGTACCTACACTCATGCTTTTCAAGAAGGGTGAAATATTATGGAGACAATCGGGTGTTGCCACAGCAAATAAGTTGCAACAAATCATCAATCAACATGAATCACGGACTAGTTGATTTGAGTGTTTTAAATGATGGATACCTATTATTTAAATCATCCTAACTTTTCTTTTTCAAACCAATAAATATTTAATTAAATGAGACAAATATTTTCACTCGCTTTATTTGCAATTTTACTGTATAGCTGCACCGACGGACAAGTAAAGTCAACAACTACAACAGAACTATCAGCAACTGAGTTTGCAACCAAAATAAAGGAACTACCTACTGCAACAATTGTTGATGTCCGTACACCTGGAGAATTCTCACAAGGACATATTGCTAATGCAAAGAATTATAATTGGAGAGGTGATGACTTTGAAAAGC
>CANCPA010000375.1 GCA_947379895.1 Chitinophagaceae bacterium
ATATGATTAAGTGTTTCTTCTGTAACATTTTTCGAATAGCAGGCAATACCGAATATCTCATGCTTATCGTTGAACATCGGACTAAACGACTTCAGTATATATTCCTCTCTAGCCGTTCTTTTATTGAAAAAATGGTCTTTAACACTGAATGCTTCCCCTTGTAACGCTCTTTTATAATGAATTACATAGTTCTCATAATGTTCTTCCCCATATTTTTCTGTAATCCCTTCTAGGCTATCTCCTTCTTTGATATAAATCCCTGTTAAACCTAGAATCCTATCTTTAAAGGCCTCATTTGCAGTAATAATTTTCAAGTCAGTATCTAACGACCAAATCATATCAACACAAGAATCAATTAATGCAGCCTGATTATTCTTAGTTATACTAATTTCTTCGGTTTGAAGTTTTTCTTTGGTAACATCAATAACCGTCGAAATCATCAAGTCTAGGTCTGCTAGAGGAATGTTTTTGGCATTTACATACCGCGCTTCTCCTTTATTTGTAGTAATCCTGATGCCTTCCCATTGCATTTTTTCCGCATCACCACTATTGATATCAGCAATGATTCTTTCGGTTATTGCTTTTCGATAATTTGGGTCGGGATAAACTTTTTCAAAGAATGTGGGAATATCAACGAAGTCTTGATCTTCCCAACCGTATATTTCTGTAAACTTGTTATTTAAAATAGTTGCCTTGCCATCACTTATTCGATTGACAGAAATGCCAATAGGAATTTCTTGAAGTATCGTTTCAATAAATTCATTCCGTTCTCTAAGTACCTTTTCAGTTTTACGAAGCATTTCTTCCATTTGCTTAGCGCTACTTATATTCTGAAATAAGCCGGTAATGCGAGTAACCTTGCCATCTTTATTTTTAAAGGGTATCCAAGTGGATAGCACACGTACAATTTCTCCATTAGGACGAATAATTCTCTTTTCAACCCGATAAGGTAATCCTTCTTCAACTGCATTTTTATAGGCATGAATCACCTTTTCTTTATCTTCAGGATGAATGATACTAAATCCTAACTCATTAGAAGGCACTACTGTGAAGGGTTCAAATCCGCATATTTTATAAAATTCTGCCGACCAAGATAGTTCATCAGTTTCTACATTAAAATCCCAACTGCCTATTTCTGAGGGTAACTGACTCCCTTCAAGCAGAGAATGTGACTTTTCGTTAAACTGTCCGAGTTGCTTAAGCTTTAAGTTTAATAATGTTTTTTCTGTAACATCTACTATTGTATGAATGATTAATGAAACATTGCCCTCTTCATCTATCACAGGGGCATTTTCGGGTTGCCAATATCGCAACTCAAATTGGTCAGTGCCTCTTATAGGAATATCATATTTTTGAGTATCCATTTTGTGAGGCTCCTTTGTACTAATTACCGTAAGTAGCGATTGCTTTAAATGTGATACCCCGTCGGCGTATAAATCTTTGGGATTATCAGGAAATACTTTAAATAATTCCTTTCCAATTAATTCAGACTCTATAGTATTTGTTGCATTTAGATAGGCTGTATTAACCCCCTTAATAGTGAAAAAAGGGGCATCGGTTGAAAGCAAAATGCAAGGCAGCGGAATTGCTTTTAAAATACGTGAATTAAGAATATCTAAAGACATAAAAGTGAATTTGTGAATACCTACAAATGAAACTCTGAAGGAATATACATTAAGCAACAAAGCAACGACAATTATTTACTAATTATCAATTAATTATTGAAAATGTTACCTGAAAATTAAAATAAAGTGAATGATTATTGTAATTTCTTAATAATTTGAAATTTAATCCCTAATAATACGAATAATCCGCAATATAAAAGTATTAAAAGCAAGATTAATTATTTTACTAAAAATCTAATAGCAATCATCTATACTACTACAGAAAGTACTACTAGTGTAGTATAAATAGATTTTATTGTAATGGATTAAAATTCATTTTATTAGCTGCTTAGAATAGGATATTATGTTACTACTAAGTGGTCTTTACCACAAGAAACACTAAGGTTTTCACAAAGCATCACAAGGATATATTCATTAAAATCGCTCAGGTCATCTATATCATTAGCAATCTTTGTGTCCCTTGTTTTTTTCATTGTTTCCCTAGTGGTAAAACCTCCTGAGTAGTAACGATATTATTATTGCATTAAATAAAATAAAACAGGGTGCACTCCATAGTGTCCACCCTGTTTTTATTCCGTTTTCGAACTACGTGATAGTTGAAACTCTAGTAAATAATTTTGATGTACAAAAAAAGGCTACGGTATTATAACATTCATGATTAAACTAGCGGGGCTACGATCACCTTTTCTGTTTTCATAATAGCCTCTCACATAAAGCGTTTTGCCCGAATCACCGTCTTTAAAAGTCATGGTATAAAAAGCTTTTGAAACATTTACTCCGCTACCAAAAACAATGTCTTTATCTTCAATATTTGGCAAGCCAATATATTGCTCAAAGTAAATCTTATTTCCTTTTGGCATCTTTCTGCTACCCGGAGCATCGGTATTAATAAATTTAAATTTTATTAATAAATGAGAAATGAAATTAACAACAAATAAAGGACACCAAGTTGCAACAAGATTCGCACTACTTGAATTACGAAGAAATAGTCTTAAAGCAAATCTGTCGGCAATAGTTAATTTATCAGGATCTATTTTGCAAAGAACTGTGGGGAAATCTACTTTAATCTTAGCCTTCAATCTTTTTTGTTCATTAATAATTGCAGTTGTCCTGAGATTAGGGTCGATTACTTTTGCCCTGTTTTTAGTCCAAGCATCAGCTTCATCCACTAAAAGTGTTTCATCTGCACTTGCTATACCTAATCTTAATTTATTAGCAGCTATTAAAATATATAAGATTAAAGCAATAATATAATTACTGAAATCGGTGTCTTTAACTGGAAAACGAATTGAACTAAACATTATATAAAGTTTTATTTGTGAAATTAAACCTGTTTAAAAGGCAGTTTTTTAACTATCTGTTTAAACAAGAGAATGAAAAAAAAAATTTGAATTAAATAATGATTTCTTTTTAATCACTTAAGAGAAATCGTAAGGGCATTAAGAGAAATCGTAAGCGTTTAAAAAGAAATCGTAAGTGTATTACGATTAATTTTTAGAGTGTTACGAAAAGTCTTAATAAATTATAATTGCTTTTCATTGAATGAAGAGAAATGCTTAGTGTGTTACGAGAAATCCTTAAGGTATTAAAAGACGTCGTAACATAGTTAAGATTAATCGTAATTCAACTAAAAAGTAGATTATCCCGCTCGCATAAGCCCTTTGCAGTAGTGTACTGTTGCGATTTGAGAGAAGAAGGAAAGGTAAGCGGGTTTTAAGATTTGGTAAAACAAAGAATTGTCATTCTGTACCAAAATTGTGACAGTTTTTGTATGAGCAATATCTTTCGTTTTTTTCATGATGTAAATGTTCAGATTAAAAAAAAAATCTACAATCAATTGATTCAATATAAACCAAATAAAAGTGTCATTTTAGAGATATGATTCCGCATTC
>CANCPA010000376.1 GCA_947379895.1 Chitinophagaceae bacterium
GTTTGATAGCGGCAGACAATTGCTTGCGAATATCTGTTTGCAAGATAAAATGCTCAACTGTATCGAGCCGCTCATTTATTTTAGCTACATCTTTCAATGGCAACACCACCCATCTTTTCAGCATCCTCGCTCCCATCGGACTCACCGTATTATCCAATACTTTCAGCAGACAATTTCCATCCCCTACCCCCGTATTCAACAACTCTAGATTTCGGATAGTGAACCTGTCCATCCAGAGAAAATCATCCTTCTCCATCCGTTGAACAGAAGTGATATGCTGCAGATTAGGATGTTCGGTTTCCTTCAGATAATAAAGGATTGCACCGGCAGCCACAATGCCACTGTGCATGTTTTCTACACCATATCCTTTTAAGGAGTGTGTTTGAAAATGTTTCAGCAGACTCTCCGTTGCGAAGGCCTCATCAAACAACCACGCCTCCATCGTATAGGTATAAAACTTATTACCAAATACCTCTTTGAATTGTTTCTGAAAACTACGCTGATAAACCACTTCGGCAGGTTTCAGGCTTTGCAACAACTTATCTATATATTCTGTATTTCCTTCGGCAACAAAAAACTCTCCTGTACTGATATCTAAAAAGGCTACGCCAAGGTCTGTTTCGGTAAAATGAAGTGCTGCCAAAAAGTTGTTACTATTCAGTTCTAACAATTTATCATTAGTGGCAATACCGGGAGTCACCAATTCTGTCACTCCTCTTTTAACAATGCCCTTTGCTTGTTTTGGGTCTTCTAATTGGTCACAGATAGCCACTCTGTAACCCGCCTTCACCAATTTATGCAAGTAAGTATCGAGGGCATGATGTGGGAATCCTGCCAATTGACTACTATTCGCATCGCCATTATTTCTTTTGGTCAAGGTTATACCTAATACTTGAGAGGCCTTTACGGCATCGTCACCAAATGTCTCATAGAAATCCCCTACCCTAAACAATAGAATTGCATCAGGATATTTTTGTTTAATAGCCTTATGCTGTTGCATCAATGGAGTTTCTGTAGTAGCCTTTGCCATAGCGACAAATATAGAGATTATTGAAAATGGAGGAATAATAATTGAAAATTGAGAAATTGATTTGTATTATAAAATGAAAACCAATACTTCTTTATACAGTATTAGCTTTTACAATTGTGCCTGTCTTTATGTACTTCTAATTAAGATTCTATTGATTTTTTGCTTTATACCTTAAATTTCATTTCAATCTATAGGCTTCCCAACAACTTTTCCCCTCATTCCAGCAAGTTTACAGGGCTTCCCAGTAACATTTAACCTCATTCCAGGTACATTCATTTGTCTTCCCAGCATCCTTTACCCTCATTCCAGATACATTCAAGGGCATCCCAAACACTTTTTACCTCGTCCCAGTAATAGGCATGTGGCTTCCCAACATCATTTACCCTCATTCCAGATACATTCAAGGGCTTCACATTAACATTTAACCTCATCCCAGATACTTTCAGGGGCTTCCCTGCGACACCAAGATACAACTTCCCGAAAGTTTTGAACTTTAGGAAAATTTGCAATTACATTCCCACATTCCCTTTTACTACCACAACCATTTCTCTCAATTACTGTTAATCAGGTAAGAAATAAATATATATGGCAAAATATCTGATTATCGGTGCGTCAACAGGAATAGGAAATGCTTTAGCTACTCAATTAGCGGCGGCAGGAAATGAAGTATTTGGAACTTACAACAAGACGAGTCCTTCAAACAATCCTCCTTTGATTAGTTTTCATCCCCTAAATGTATTGGATGAATCGATTTCCCTTGACTTTCTTCCTGCTACAATTGATGGCCTAATCTATTGCCCCGGCAGCATTAACCTAAAACCATTTGCGAGAATAAAACCTGAAGACTTTGTGGCTGATTTTAATTTGCAAGTGGTTGGGGCGATTAAAACAATACAAGCTGCCCTACCATTTATGAAAGAATCACCGAATGCGAGTATTATCTTATTTTCAACAGTAGCAGTTCAATCAGGTCTCAATTTTCATTCGCAAGTTTCTACTTCAAAAGGTGCGATTGAGGGATTAACAAGGGCATTAGCTGCCGAGTTTGCCCCCAAAATTAGGGTCAACTGCATTGCACCTTCATTGACCGACACACCCCTTGCAGCCTCACTGTTGAATACGGAACAGAAAAAAGAAGGCAATGCATTACGCCATCCACTGAAAAGAATTGGTAAAGCAACCGACATCGCAAACATGGCAGAATTTTTATTATCAACTAAATCCTCATGGATTACAGGGCAAATACTTCATGTTGATGGAGGGATGAGTAGCATTAAACTATAAATTATGAACTTTTTAAAAGCGAATTGGGAGAACTTAATAATGGCAAATTATATCGTTAGCCCTTCAGTTTTATTGCCATTTCTTCCAAAGGGAGTTGAGATAGATACATATAATGGAGATGCGTATGTGAGTCTCGTGGGATTTATGTTTAAAAACACACGGTTGTTCAAAGTTCCTATTCCTTACTTTGGAAGTTTTGAAGAGATTAATCTTCGATTTTATGTCATCAGAAAAGAAGGCAATGAATGGAAACGAGGTGTAGTATTTGTCAATGAAACTATCCCCTATCAACCCGTGGCGTGGATTGCAAATTGGTTGTATAAAGAACATTATATCTCTATTCCTACAAAGCATAAATGGACTATCAAAGAAAAGACGAAGGAAATCATCTATGATTGGAAGATGGGAAATAAATGGAATTCATTACAGGTAAATGCCTCTACAGATAAAAAGCCAATGGCAGTAGGAAGTATTGAAGAATACATATTTGAACATTATTATGGTTATACCAAAATTGACAATCAATCTTCTCAAGAATATGAGGTGATGCATCCTCGATGGGAAACCAATCAAATAACCGACTATCATATTGATTGCGAATTTGGAGCGATGTATGGAGAGGGATTTCGCTTTTTAAATAAAGAACAACCTGCCAATATCATCATGTCGGAGGGTTCCGAAGTGGCTATCAAGTGGGAAAGAGAGAGTTTCTAACAAGCTTTTGATTAAGTTTAGGGTTTAGGGTTTAGGGTTTAGGGTTTAGGGTAAAAATTTAAATATTTTTAATTAGAATAACACTTTGGAAAAATAAATTTATCAATGGATTTAATCACAAAAGACCGCATTATCGAAATGGCTTGGGAAGATAGAACTCCTTTTGAGGCAATAAACATACAATTTGGAATTACAGAGGCAGGTGTGATTCAATTGATGCGGAGGGAATTGAAAAGAAGTAGTTTCAATCTTTGGAGAAAACGAGTGAATAGCGGTATTAGCCAAAAACACCTAAACAAGAGAAATCCTGAAATTAGTCGGTTTAAATGCACTTTACAAAAAACTATTTCAATGAATAAAATTAGTAAGCGGTAATTAATTATTTCCCTATCAATGTCAGTTTCAAAAGAGAGTATCAATATAGTATGGCTAAAAAGGGACTTG
>CANCPA010000377.1 GCA_947379895.1 Chitinophagaceae bacterium
ATCTTGCAAACATCTTCTTTGTATTCTTTCAGACAAGTAACAATTAAAAATTTCATATAGTAAACTTTATGGGTGAATGTTTTTTTTACCACAAGGAACACAAGGTTAAAAACAAGGGTCACAAGGTTTTTTGCTTTAATCAATCCTAAGAATAAATACCTGATTTACTTAAAATCTCTCTTTGTGCTTCTTTGAAACTTAAAGCCTTTGTGGAAATAAAAAAGTATAAGTCCTTGTGCCCCTTGTAAATACCTTGTGAACCTTGTGGTTAATTTATTTTCTTTCGCATCATTTTGAAATACAATAACGGTACTACCAACAGTGTAAGGAAGGTGGAGGTAATTGTTCCTCCCATCAAAGAAATCGCTAATCCCTGAAATATCGGGTCGAACAAAATAATGACTGCACCTAATGCCACAGCACCTGCCGTTAGTAATATCGGGGTTGTACGAACCGCCCCCGCTTCAATGATTGCCTGTTTTAATGGAATATCTTCCCGCAGACGGATATTGATAAAGTCTATCAGCAGTACCGAATTCCTTACCATTACTCCTGCAAGGGCAATAAAGCCAATCATAGATGTAGCAGTGAAATAGGCATGTGCCATCCAATGTCCTAAAACTATACCTACTAATGATAATGGTATCGCTGCCAACATCACTAATGGAACGGTAAAGTTTTGGAACCATCCTACTATTAATATGTAAATCATGAGAATTACCACGGCGAAGGCGATACCCAAATCCCTGAATACCTCAAAGGTTATCTGCCATTCTCCATCCCACTTCAAGGTGTAATTATCTTCCAATTCGGGTTGATGTGTGTATTCTTCCTTCAAAGAAAATCCTTTTGGCACCTTGATATTTTTCAGACTGTCAGATACCGCAGAGATAGCATAAGAAGGGCTCTCCAAACTACCCGCCATATCTGCCAACACATACACTACTTCCTTTTGATTTTTCCGATAAATACTCTTCTGCCGAATCTGTTTGCTAACTGCCACCACATCGCGAATTGGAACGGCATTGCCCTGCATGCCCATTACCTTTAAGTCAAGTACCGCATCCATATTGGTCTTATCTACATCGCTTAACTGCAACTTGATTCCCGTTTGATGATAGGCTGCAGGTTGATACATATTCCCTACAGGCATTCCAGAAAGTGCTGCATTGATAGTGGCTGTAATTTGTGCTGTTGCCACACCCATTCGCATCGCCTTTTCCTTGTCAACCGTAATATGATATTCAGGTTGGTCTGCTTCCACCATCCAGTCAATATCAACTACATCACTTGTTTTGTGAAATAGCGTCTTCACCTGATTGGCAATCTTCATCTGTTCGTTATAATCGGGCCCATAAATCTCTGCCACCAACGTAGATAATACAGGTGGACCAGGTGGAACTTCTACAATCTTGATGTTGGCATTGTATCTTTTAGCGATAGCCTGCAACGGTTCACGAAATTGTTTGGCAATGGCATGGCTCTGAATGGTTCTATCTTTCTTATCAACAAGATTTACCTGAATATCTGCCTTGTTATCGCTTCTTCTCAAATCATAATGCCTCACCAAACCATTAAAACTGATTGGGGCAGATGTGCCAATATATGCCTGATAATTAACTACTAGCGGTTGCCTCGAAACATAATCGGCCAATTCTCGGGTTACTGCCTGTGTCTTTTCTAAAGTTGTTCCCTCGGGCATGTCAATCACCACCTGAAACTCATTCTTGTTATCAAAAGGCAACATCTTTACTGCTACTGCTTTTGTGTAAAACATAGAAAGACTAGCAAATAATACGGCTACGATACTCAATATGAATGTCCAACGTTTCCATCGTGATTCCAATAATGGATGTATGAATGCCCTATAAATCTTATAAATGCCTGTTTCCTCTAGCGATAATGGTTTACTTTCCTTGTGTCCAATTCCCTTTTTCTCTTTTTCACGAAGGAAGATATAGCCCAAATAAGGCGTGAGGGTAAGGGCAACAATCAAAGAAAGCATCATGGCAATAGATGCACCAATAGGCATCGGACTCATATAAGGTCCCATCATTCCCGAAACAAATGCCATTGGTAATACCGCAGCAACAACTGTAAATGTTGCCAATATTGTCGGATTGCCCACTTCGTTGATGGCATAGATGGCAGCTTGCAAAGGGGGCATCTTCTTCATCTTAAAGTGTCGGTGCATATTCTCGGCAATGATGATACTGTCGTCCACCACTATTCCCGTGATAAACACGAGGGCAAATAAAGTGATACGGTTTAACGTATAGTGCATGAAATAGTAACTGAACAATGTCAAGGCAAACGTGACAGGTACCGAAAGGAATACGACCAAACCGCCTCGCCATCCCATCGCCAACATCACAAAAAGCGTAACAACTACTATAGCAATGAATAGATGGAACAGCAATTCTGATACCTTTTCCGATGCGGTTTCACCATAGTTTCTCGATACGGTCAACTGTACATCATTGGGTAATAAATCTTTTTTCAAATGCTCCACCTTATTCAATATCTGCTCGGAAAGTTTCATGGCATCAGCCCCTTTCTTCTTCGCAATCGATAATGTGACGGCAGGATAGTTAGATTTAAAAGCATTTGCCTTCCCCATATCAGCCCTCCCATAACCAAACAATACATATTGATTAGCAGTTTCAGGAGCTTCCACCACTTTTGCTACTTGTTTTAAATAGACGGGCTGCTGTCCATTGATACCCACAACGAGGTTAGCAACATCATCTGCCGTAGAAAGAAAGTTACCAGTTTCTACAGAAAAGGCAGTGTCCTTTTGTAAGAGCGTCCCTCCAGGCATCTGCACATTACTTCCTAGTATTTGTTTGGAAAGAGATAGGAAGTCAACATGATTTTCTGCCATCTTATCCTTATCTAAAATCACCTTCACTTCTCTACTTCTACCACCCAAAATATTAATGTCGGAAACATCAGGAATCTTCTTGATTTCATTGGTCAACTCCTGCCCAATCTGTTTCAGCTGATAGTCGCTATAATGTTCGCTCCATAGTGTAAATCCTAACACGGGTACATCATCAATTGCCCTCGTCTTAATTAATGGAAGAGTAACGCCCTGCGGCATCTTATCCATATTCTTCATCAACTCGCTATAGAGTTTCACCAAAGAACGTTCTACATCTTCCCCCACATAAAACTGCACGATAATCATTGCCTGTCCCTTCATAGAGGTTGAATAAACGTACTCCACCCCCTTCACATTCGAAATCATCTTCTCTAGTGGTGCTGCCACTTTGGTCTCCACATCTTTTGGTTCTGCACCGGGGTAACCGATGAATATGTCCGCCATCGGAACCTGAATTTGCGGTTCTTCCTCACGGGGTATTAAATAAGTACTGTATGCTCCAATCAACAAGAAGGCAATCATCAACAATATTGTCAACTTCGATTGAAGGAATGCTTTTGCGATATTACCTGAAAAACCGT
>CANCPA010000378.1 GCA_947379895.1 Chitinophagaceae bacterium
TCATAATTATTTTTTTTTATTTTACTATTTATCTATACTTTCACGACTTATTTATTATTCACTAATAAAGTTTAATTTCATCAGTTTTATTTAACTGTTAAGAAATAACAATTATTGAACTAAACCTTATTTATATATGAAATTTAATTTTCCACAATATATACCTGTTTATGGGCTCACAGCAATATTCATTTTTTTAAGTTCTGCTAGTATCTCTCAAAATTTGAATTTGAATTTTGCTTTAGGGGGCAGCAATTATCAAGGTGACCTTTCAAACAGCTATACTTCGGCATTGAAACCTGCAATAAGTGGTGGTTTTACAATTAATTTATTAGACAACATTCGACTAAGGACTAATTTATCGTTCCTACAGATTGGTGCAAATGATGGGAACTCCCCAAAACAACTTGTAAAAGAAAGGAACTTAAATTTCAAAACAGACATATTTGAAGCTGCTGAACTATTAGAAGTTGATTTGCTAAATAGTGAAGACAATAGTTTTGTGCCCTACCTTTTTGGAGGTGCGTCATATTATCGTTTTGACCCCACTACTACCTTAAAGGAAAGCGACAGGATAAACTTTAATAATGTAGGACTTCCAATGCAAGTAGGTGAAAAAATACATTTACACGATATTGGCACAGAAGGTCAGTTATTTAGACCAATAGGTATTAATACTAAAACTTATACAAATCGTGTTTATGATTTAACACAAACAAATTGGCAACTTGGGGCTGGAATCAGAATGCAATTATCTGAGGCAGTTTCTATTGCTTATGAATTTAGTTTCAGAAAATTAGGAACTGACTTCCTTGATGATGCAAGCGAAGGAAATTACATTGGGGGTAATGAATGGAAAGCTCAAATTAATGATGCATTAGCAAGTAATGATTTAAGTAGAGCAAAATTATTACGACAAGGTGAAGCTTTATCTTGGAGGAAACTTGACAAGAGTGGTAATCCAATTGTATTGCCATCTGGAAACCCAAATTATCCTAGAGGGAATCCAAATTTTAATGACGCCTATTTTTCAAATCAAATAAGAATAAATATCACCATATTTGACTTATTTGGTAGTTACAATGGAAGTGGAAGATGGGGAGGTAGAGAATTTTACAATAGTAAACGTAAAAAACTATTCTCTCCTAATAATCCATTTGGAACTGGTCAGTTAAGGTGTCCAAGAATATATTAGTAAATTATAATTAATAATTAGCTACAACATTTCTGTTATTTGGGGAAAGTTGTAGCTATTTTTTTGGCGTTAATTTTATGCTACCATCATCATTTAATATAATAAATCCTTCTTCTTCTAAAAGCTGTAATACTTCCCAAATTTTGTCTTTAGGAATATAATTCAAATCTTCAAGTAGTCTTTTTACTGTTGGTTTCCCGATAGATAAATAGGCAATTAATTGTTCCTGAGTAGTTTTGAATTCAACTGCCGAAGTTGGTTTATGCTTTTTTTGCAGACAAATATCACAAATTCCACAGTTTTTTACATTAGAATCGCCAAAATACTTAGCAATAAAAACACTTCGACATTGATTCTGTTGCTGAATATATTCCAACATTTTGTCGATTCTTTTCTTGAAGAGTTTCTTTCTTTCCAAATATGCCTGATGATTGATATGAAGGAATTGAACAGGTGCCCTATTTAAGAGATAATGTATTTGTGGAGTTTCTTTCTGTGGGATATAATGTATAATACCATAAGACTCTAATTGAATTAATTGAGAAGTAATCATTTTCTCGGCAATGCGTAATTTCTTTGCCATATATTTCTCCGATATACCACGATAATCATTATAGATGCCACTATAACTTCTCAATAATGCTTTAATTAGCGGTTCTAAAGGTGGATGTCCTGATTCGAAATCTTCCAATATACTTTTTGGAGCCGTAAACAATACCTTTGAAGGAAGAAAGACTGTTTCATTAAAAGATAAATGCCCCTCCTGTTCCAATACTTTTAATGTAGCCACCACTAATTGAGCATTCAATTGAAAGTTCTTGATAAACAGATTAATATCAAAGTCATAGTAATTGCCTTCGCCAATACCTACAGGAATGGACAAGAAATCGGCAAGAGATTGATATACTTTTTTAATGTCATCAATTAATGGGAATCGTATGTCAGGAAGTATCGTCAATCTCTCTATGTCATTATCGTTGTACAAAAGGATGGCATACGACTTCTTCCCGTCTCTACCTGCTCTCCCTGCCTCTTGATAATAACTTTCCAAACAATCGGGAATGTCAAAGTGCATCACGGTCCTGACTTCTGCTTTATCAATGCCCATCCCAAACGCATTCGTACAAACCATTACCCTAGTCTTGTTTTCTTTCCAGTTTTGCTGTTTTCTATTTCTATCTTCTCCATTCAATCCAGCATGATAATAATCTGCTGCGACATTTTGTAGGTTTAAGAGATGTGCTATCTGTTGTGTTTGATTACGACTCTTACAATAAATGATACTACTTCCAGGTACATTCTTCAGTATCTCGAATGCTTTATTAATCTTACTATCCACTTTGAAGATGGAGTAGGAAAGATTAGGCCGTTCAAAGCTTTGCCTAAAAATAGAAACATTTTTAAGTTTAAGCTGATTAATAATGTCTTCCTGAACAAGGGGTGTAGCAGATGCCGTCAAGGCAATAATTGGTGTATCATTTAATTCCTTTCTTGTATTGGCAATTCGTAAATAAGGAGGACGGAAGTCATATCCCCATTGACTTACACAATGAGCTTCGTCAACTGCAATCAAGCAGCAATTCAATTGTGGTAAGTAAACTTTAAAGAGATTGGTTTCGAGTCTTTCAGGCGATAAATACAAGAACTTGTAAGCGCCATTACTCGTTTCCTCCAAAATATCTTCTACTTCTGAATATGATAAGCCACTATGTAGAAATACTGCCGCGATGCCTTTTTTAATTAGATTCTCAACTTGGTCTTTCATTAAGGCAACTAATGGTGAAATGACAATACAGGTTCCTTCCATCATCAATGCGGGCACCTGAAAACAGATTGATTTTCCACCTCCTGTTGGTAAAAGGGCAAGTGTATCCTGATTATTTAAAACAGACCTAATCACTTCCTCCTGATTGCCTCGGAAGTTGTCGTGTTGCCAATAAGTTTGTAATATTTGAAGAGGAGAAGACAATAAAGAATTATGAAATATGAGTTATGAAATATGAGTTATGAAATATGAGTGCATTGAAGTTTAATTTATTCTTTTCTTATTGGGATTTCACATTGCCATTGAACCCTCATTAGTTAATTTTCTACTCATTTAACTAATCGGATTTCTCTATTTTGAGCCATTTCTTTGACTTCTTCCCAATTATATGAATTTCCTTCCCCATTAAGGAGTTTGTTTCTTTCTTCTTTTATTATGCTATTTTTTGTGTATAAAATTCCATTTCTTTAATGAAATCATCCAAGTTA
>CANCPA010000379.1 GCA_947379895.1 Chitinophagaceae bacterium
TGTTGTCCTAATCACTCCTAAATACAAATTTCTACTATAGCCTCCGTAATTCTTGGTATTAATAAGCTGTTGATTCTAACCTCTCTTTCCTTCATGTTTTAAACCAATTGCAAAGGTAAATGTCTGTTTTCCCATGCGTCATTTTGAAACAGAATTGAAATGGTTTTCAGACGAAGTATTTATTATACAATAAAAAAACATGAGAAAAATCTCTTTTAAATGGTTATTAGGTCTAGCGTTATTGATTAACAGCATCTCTTTTGCCCAAACTACCCCTGTATCGTACGAACAGAAGATGAAAGAATGGAATGAAACAAAGTTTGGTATGTTCATACATTGGGGATTATATGCCATTCCTGCAAAGGGAGAATGGTATATGCGCAATTCCAAAACATCGGTGGCTGAATATGCAAAGTTGGCAACACAGTTTAATCCCATAAAGTTTAATGCGGATGAATGGGCGGCAATTGCTAAGAATGCAGGGATGAAATATTTGGTCATCACCACAAAGCATCATGATGGTTTTGCGATGTTTGATAGTAAGGCTACGGACTATACTATTGCAAAAGCTACACCTTTCAAACGTAATGTGGTAAAGGAATTATCTATTGCTTGTAAGAAGGCTGGGATTAAGTTTGGCGTTTATTACTCTACAATCGCCGATTGGCATCATGCCGGCGGACAGGCAGGTTGCCCACATTGGGATTCTGCCCAAAACGGCAAGTTGGAAGATTATATGAAAACAATTGCTGTTCCTCAAGTAAAAGAGTTAGCTACAGAATATGGCCCAATCTATGAGTTTTGGTTTGATAATGATGGTTCAAAAGGTATTACAACAGCATTGGCACAACCTATTCATGACATCTTAAAACAATACCAACCCAATACAATTGAGGATTCAAGGTTGGCAGGGGGGGATTTTCAATCGCAAGAACAGAACTTAACCACTTTTGCACCAAAGGGTTATTGGGAAGCATGTGTCACCACAACAGGTGGTTGGGGTTATACCAATAGACCTGCAAAGCCGACTTCCGAGATATTAAAAATGATTATTGATATCTCAAGCAAAGGCGGCAATATATTGTTGAATGTAGGTCCTGATGCTACAGGTATTATTCCTGCGGATAATGTAGAAAGATTGAATGATGTAGGTGCTTGGTTGTCTAGAAATGGTGAATCCATTTATGGTAGCGAAAGAGGTGCTTTTGATTATTTGCCTTTTGGCGAAAATACCCGAAAGGGAAATACCCTTTATCTTCATGTGTATGATTGGCCAAAGAATGGGATACTCAACCTTCCTTTGACAAACAAGTTGTCAAAGGCATATTTATTGGCAGATAAAAAACAAAAGATTGGCTATAAAACAATCGGTGATAATTTAACCCTGCAACTTCCTGCTATAGCACCCGATTCTATCGCGTCTGTTATCGCTTTAGAGGTAGAGGGTGAATTAAAACGAGTCACTTCCCTTGCTACTAACAAACCTGTTTCTACTTCCTGTTTAGAAGAAAAAAACAGGTCAGCAAAGAATGCAGTAGATGATGATCCGAGTAGCGATTGGCGTTCTAAGGATAGTTCGGGTTGGCTAGAAGTAAACCTGCAATCGGAACAAAACATTGCTGCAGTTAGGGTGGGCGCATTTATGAATATGCCCGAAAAGTTCTCTTTGCAATATAAGCAGGGTGAAAATTGGGTAACTATCTTTGAAGATAAAAATATGCCCCGTAACGAATATGTTAAGACATTTGCGCCAATAAAAGCGCAATATGTGCGATTCGTTATTAGTAAGACAAAGGGTAACGGGGGTATTTCCTTACGAAGTTTTGAGTTGTTTCCTCCAATAGAATAAGAACGAAATATGGTTTTAGTCAAAAAGCATTATTGATTGTCAGGAATATGTTTAAAATATAGGTACAATTAATATCAGACTTCAATACTTTTTTTTGACTAAAACTTATTCTATTCACATTTCCTTGTAAATAGTTTTCTCTAGTAAAGTGTCAACCAAACTATCAGCTTATAAAAGTAGTAGGTTCTATTGAGTATTTGGATTGAATCACTCTAACCATGAAGTAGGGGAATAAATTTATATTTTGATTACATTATTTACCCAATCAATACAAAAGTCATATTTATCAACAAAATCGAGTCCTATAAGACCATCATAATCTGAAAAGATACCGTGACCTATAAAATCATAGACTTGAATACTGAAATTAACTTTAATTATCCCTAGGGATTGAATATGTTTTACTTCAAATATTTCAGAAAAAACAATTCCATTTGCAGTTTCAATTTCGACATCACCTATTTTATCTTTCATTTCATAACCAGATATATATAATGCATTACTATCAATAGTTGTATTGGAACAACCTGTATCAAGAATCATCCTGAATTTATACTTGTGGTCAACAATCAGACTTATGATAATGGAGCCAGATTCTTGCATTCTTTCAAAATTGTAATTCATCTTTTGGTGCTTTTAAAAATGCCCGTTATTACTCTCTTCGATACAAGTTTACCCGTGTAAATAACAGTAATTGTATTGTAATCGGCTGTTTTACTTCTTCCTAAGTAATAGAGTTCTTTTTTGTCTTTGCTATGTAAGATAGGAATTCCAGAGAGTACGTTTAAATCAGATTCGTCCATAATTGGATTGCCAATCAATACCCATTCATCAGGGTACAAATTCTTTATCGTATTCATTTCAATTGCATCCATCTTAATTATGTTTATGTAAGTATTCAAAACTAATGTTTTTACAATTGTTACAATCGCTTAATTTATAATTCATTTGATTTATAATGGCGTAAGCTAAATATTACAAAAACAATTAGCTATGAACAAATGACTATCAACATTATTACATTCTAATTAAAGCAGAATGTTACCACTCAGGAGGTTTTACCACAAGGAAAACAAAGATTTTCACAACGAAACATAAGGATTTATAGTTTATTATCGTTCAGATTCATCAGTTTTTATATAAAAATCTTTGTATTCTTTGTTTTTTCCTTGTTTACTTGGTGTTAAAAACTCCTAAGTAGTAACTAGTATTTGAAGTTAAGTTTTACCTAACATGATTTAATAGGACTTACTTTCTTATTTTGCAGCACCTTGTTAGCTATTATAATGATAACTTGATTCATATAAGCAATCTTTAAAACAAATAAAAATAGGTAAAATGGATAATCATATAATTGATTTCATCAATAGTCAACTCATAGAAAGAGTAGATATTTTGACTGCTATTCATGAGATTATTTTGGAGAATGACAAATCAGTTATTCCAATAATAGAAAAGATGATGGGAAAGGAAATGATAATTTACAAGTGTGGAGGAGTCATGAAGTATGGTCTCTCTAGTGTAAAAAAGCATATTTCGCTACATGTGATGCCGATTTATTGTCTTGAAGAACT
>CANCPA010000380.1 GCA_947379895.1 Chitinophagaceae bacterium
TTTACCACAATGAACACGAAGATTTATACAAAGAAACACAAGGATTAAAAAGTTAATTCAAGTAAATAATCATAATTATTTTAATAAAAAACTTAGTGCCCCTTGTTTTTTCCTTGATTACCTTGTGGTAAAAGCTCCTGAGTGGTAACCTTCTTTTCAATAAAACATAGAAAAAACTATGGCTTTTCTATGTGGCTATGTGCCTATGTGGTAGCCTTTATTCTCTTCTCAAAAATTATCTAAAGAGCAAATAAGAAACCTACCCTCTCTTAAAACCTTCGTGTTTCTTGTTTTTCCCTTGTTTCCTTTGTGTTAAGTCCCCCCTACTGAATCGTATATTTTTAATATGATTTCTACTGTTTTCTTAGCTTCAAAGGCACTTGTTGTCATCGTAGCACCTGCCTGTAATACATCAATTACATTCTGATATACTTTGTCATGATTACTCATGCTGCCAACGTAGGTGCCATAATTATTGGCCGTATTACCCTTCGGTAAGTTCGTAATTTGATAGTCCTGAATACTTTGATATTCCAATTCATTCAAGTATTGTCCCCCAATCTTTACCGTTCCTTTCTCTCCAAAGATAGTTAAGGAGCCTTCCATATTTTGCTGATTACTATTTACGGTATAATTTATCGTAGCAATTGAACCATTGCAAAATTGAAGTGCTACTACTCCCGTATCCTCAAAGTCGATGATGCCTTGATGTGCATAGTTTTGAGTGATTGCCATTACCTTATTTACATCGCCATTCATCCAATACAATAGATCTATAAAATGACTAAACTGCGTAAACAAGGTACCTCCATCTAAGTCCTTTGAGCCCTTCCATGAGTTGTGGTAATAGGCTTCATCACGATTCCAGAAACAACTTAATTGTAAACTGTAAATCTTGCCTAGTCGCCCATTATCAATCGCATTCTTTACCGCAACAACAGGTGGATTATAACGGTTTTGCTTGATGGCAAATAGATGCTTTTTGTTATGTTTGGCGGTTTCAATCATCTTGTCACAATCTTCAACCGTGATTGCCATCGGTTTTTCGACTAATACATGGAAACCTGCATTCAGGGCACTAATACTATGTGTGGCATGTAGTCCATTTGGCGAACAGATAGATACTACATCAACAGTAGGTTCATTTGCTAATAGACTTTCAATCGAAGAATAGGATTTTGCAGCATAAAGAGAGGCGAGGCTTTCGGCTTTAGATGGGATGATATCGCAAACTGCCACTAACAAACCCAAACGATGAATATGTTCGGCATGTCGTTGAGCAATTCTGCCGCAACCAATGATAGCAAACTTTAGTTTTTCCATATATACCACTGATTTAATGTTGCGAATGTTAATCTATTATGGATTTGTAGGGAAATGTGGGGAAATGTAGGGATAGATCGCGATCTGTCCCTACATTTCATCCATCAACATATCAATAAATTCCCTTACGGCACCTTCTCCGCCACTCTTTTTCAGGTGGATGATATTCTTAATTGCCTTCACCTTCTTTGTAGCATTCGCAGGACATGCTGCGATGCCTACAGACTGTAAAAGTTCGATGCAGTTTACGTCATCTCCAATATAGGCAACTTCTTCGAGGGTAATATTTTCCTTAGCACATATCTCTTTTGCCGCAGCAAGCTTTCCTCCAAAACCTTGACCCTGATAAACGTAATCCATCTTCAACTTCGCTGCTCTACGCTCAACAATCTTAGTATTTTCGGTAGTGATGATGCCGGTCTTAATACCTGTTTGCTGAATAAGTTTTAAGCCCATCCCATCGTGGGTATTGAACTTTTTAAATTCATCGCCACTTTCGGTATAATACATGCCTGCATCAGTCATCACTCCATCTACATCACTCAAAAAAACTTTAATCTTAGCCATGTTTTAAATTGATAATTGATAATAAACAACTGAGAATCACCAATTATGATTTACTAATTATTCGATAACTTTTTCAAGGTGTGCAACAGAAAACTCTACCATCATCACCTGACCTATACTTTCTAATTGAACATAAACCCTTTTCTTGCCTTCTCTAAGTATTGTACCCTCCTTGTCCATAAAGACGCCCTGAGTAATCTTCACTTTTGTATCAACCTTAAATCCTTCAATAGCACGTAGCTCAACTTTAGCATCTTTTTCATTAAGATAAAGCTGAATATTTTCAATTTCTTGATCTTTGATGATAGCAGGTTGCTTTAGATAATGAACAAAATTGAGCACGCCATCTACCATTAGTGTTGGTAATCTTTCTGTAGCATAATCTATTTTTACAAATACATACGACCTAAATAACGGTTCCTCTATCGTCTTTTTTCTGTCACTCCACTGCTTAACTACTTTTTGAATGGGGCACCAACTTTCTATACCATTCCTTGTGAGTCTTTCATGAACTTTCTTTTCCCAACGAGGTTTGGTATATATAGCAAACCACTTTTTAACTACCAGATTCTCTGATTCCATTAATCTAAATTGTTTGCAGGTAATCCACTATTGCAGAAACCCTTGTAAAAAAATATATAAATATGTTTTTAAGGTCGGCAAATTAAAGCTGTTGTTGTTAAATAATGAAAAAAAGTTTAGAGAAATTTCACAACAGCCTGTGCATAATATGTATGTTTAAATAAGTTATCAGTGCAGCAAGTAATAATATTTAATTTTTAGTGTAGAAGCATAAATGTTTTAGCAAAAATTAATCATTGTAGTCAGCCAATTATGAATTGTTAACGCACATTCAGTTTTACAACCTCACCCGAATGTTGTAGTCGTATCACATAAATACCCTTCTGTAAATTGTTGGTAGGTAGCTGAATTTCATTGACGCCCTTCTGTAAAACAATTGATTTTGTAGCAATTAGCTTACCTAAGTCATCGTAAACAAGCAAAGAAGAATGATTAATTGTACCCTGATTTACATACCTGATATGGGCGTTGCTAACATTGCCCGAATAAACAGGATTGGGAATAATTGTAAATGATTCTTTATTCCCACAATTTGTATTGACTGAAATTGTCTTTGAAAAGTAATTTTCTGTTGGTGTAATTAAATGTAACCTGTATTGTGCCGTAGTCGTTTCTTGAGGTATTACTAATGAATAATCTGAATTGTTTGAGGGAGTTATGGACTTAACAACACTAAATGTGCCCTCGCTATTCCCTTTTTCAATTTCGATTTCTTTTATTGCATCATTATTCGATAAACTCCAGGAGAGTAATGCATTACACTCATTTGCATTGGCCCTGAAATGATTGATTGTAATAGGTAAGGCAGACTGAATTGTGAAAGAAATACTATCTGAAGAGAAGTCCCAAAGCGTACTATCTAAAAGATGAATAGTCAAATTGTGCTTTCCAATAGATGGATTCATCCATTTTCCAGTTACAACAATTGAATCAAAAGTTGATTT
>CANCPA010000381.1 GCA_947379895.1 Chitinophagaceae bacterium
TTTATCAAAAATGAACATTTGCCCCCATACTTACTGAAATAGCACGTGGATAAGGCGTATAATCATACCCCCTCGTTAAATTCGGCGAAACTGTGTTTGATTGCACATTTGAATATCCCGTACCTAACATCCCTGCATTTGAATTACGATAGGTAGATACTTCAGGGTCTGTTCCTGAGTATTTGGTAATGGTAAACAGATTCTCGGCTGCGACGAATACCCTGATATTAGCAATGTGAGATTTCTTAAGCAATTTGCAATTTGCAGGCAATTGATAACCCAACGAAATTGCTTTCAATCTAATATATGAACCACTTTCTATATACCTAGAGTTCGGAGTCGTAATGGCAGAACCTGCATCGCCTATACCATATCTTGCAGCAGGCAAATCGTTTGTTGGATTATTTGGAGTCCATCTATTTTCAAAAGAGGCAAATTGATTATTATGTGGCAGATACGCCCCACGTTCAAATACGGCTTTATTTGCATTCAAAATGTCATTACCATAATTAAATTGTAGGAAGACATTCAAATCGAAATTCTTATAAGTGAAATCGTTGTTGATACCACCATAAAAGATGGGGTCAATACGCCCGATAATGGTTTGGTCAGTAGAGTCCACCTTACTATCTCCATTCATATCCTGATACTTAGGGTCACCCGGTTGAACATTTTGCGAGTAGGTAGGTATTCCTGCTTTCAAACTATAGGTTCCATCTGCCGCTCTAATAAAATCACTAATCTGATATACACCTGCCCATCTATAACCATAGAAAGAGGAAACTGCATTGCCACTTCGAGAAATCCATGCAGGGGCATTGCCATTAAGTCCCCAATTATAGGTCATGTTATTAATGTCGTGACTGATAAACTTGTTCTTATTAAAACTGATATTAAAGTTTGACACCCAACTGAAATCTTTTTTGTGGATGATAGTATAGTTTGCAGTCAACTCCAATCCAGAATTGATGGTATATTGATCTAAATTTTTGTATTCATTCACATTCGTAGCACTAATACCGGCATTGTACGGATAATTGAGCATTATTAATTCAGGAGTGCCGCTTGTTTTCTTATGGTAATAAGTGATGTCCACATTTAATTTGTTTTGCAACATGGAGAAATTCAGTCCTAAATCAACTTGTTTGGCCGTCTCCCAAGTTAACTTTTCGTTTTCAAATGTGGTAGTAATCAAACCGGGAGTATAGCTAGGATTGTAAATACTTGTGCCACTATAGCCATAAGATTTGCCCGATGAATAGGAGCCGAAATACCCATAGTCACCAATCTTATTGTTCCCAGAAATGCCATACATAGCTCTAAACCTGATGTTGTCGATAAAAGTAGGCAGTTGTTTCTTTATAAAACTTTCCTTTGATAAATTCCAATCGAAAGCTGCGGCAGGGAAATATCCCCACCGATGATTGGCAGCGAATTTGGAGGATCCATCCAATTTATTTGTAAGGGTAAGCATATATTTGTCTTGAATAGCATAATTCAACTTGCCAAAAACGGAACATAATAGCCATTCACTAGGAGTCACCACCAAATAATTAGGACGACCACTATTGATACTGATGATACCCAAATCCTGAATGCCAATCGGAACATTATAGACACTGTAATAATTACCATCCGTTGATGCGGCATTCATACTTGTACCCAAAATGATATTTAGTTGTTGTTTGTGTTGGAAATTTCTTTTGAAAGTCAATACACCATCCAAATATTTATTCGAATTTGTATAGGTGCCAATAGAACCGTTGACTCCTCTTGTATTGATAATTTGATTGGAAACTGTTTTTAGCGCATTTCCTTGGGTAGTATAGGAATTATAAAACTGCTCAGCAAGATTGTCAGTAGTCGAATAGGAACCCGTTACCCTTAATTTAAGCATATTCGAAAAAACATACTCTCCATAGGCTGTTGCATAATATGTTTTGTAGGTATTTTTTCGGTATTCATTTTGGGCTTGAATCTTAGGATTTACAAATAAGTTGCCATCTGCTAAGCCAAGGCTATCAATTAATGAACTTACTAAATTTTGATTGCTAATACCTGTGATAGGTCTGTAAGCCCAAGCATTTTGAAGAATACTGTTCGAATCAGTTGCAGTAGGAATTGTTCCTTGACTCATTGTAGATGTATAATGAACACTAAAACCTACTTTCAAACGACTGTTTATCTTTTGATCCAATATCGCAGACCCTGAATACTTTTTCAATCCTGTGCCAATTATTATCCCACGCTGATTGAATAGTCCTCCCGAAAAATAATATTTAGTATCTTGGTTGCCACCCACTATGTTCAAGAAATGATTTTCTACAATTCCCGTTTGATATAGTGCCTTTTGAGCGTTGTACCCATCCTTGTTTTTATAACTATCTAAAGTAATACCATTTGTGGGAGACAAGTAAAGTTGATGATTGGTAGTAACAGGACTTCCTGATATACTTTGAATACTATCCAATTCCAACTGAAGTTTCACAAATTCGTAGGGAGACATCAACTTCGCACTCTTCTTATTTAATTGTAGTCCCTCAGAAAAAGAATAATTAATAACGGGGTCTGAAACATATCCACGTTTTGTAGTAATTAAAATGACAGCATTTGCACCTCTTGAACCATACAATGACAATGAGGAGGCGTCTTTTAATACATTTAGGCTTTCTATATCACCCGGGTTAATGGAATTTAGATCCGGATTATCAATAGGTAAACCATCTATCACATACAAAGGCGAGGCATCGGCACTTAGGGTTCGCCCCCTAATGATAAGGGATGAATAGGTGCCCGGTTGACCATCTCCTGATGTAGCATTTACTCCTGCCATCCGACCACCTAATTGCAAATCGAAGGAGGCAGGATTTGTCTTTAATAGCGGAACGAGGGAAACGGACGTACTAAAAAATGAATCCGACAGCTCCTTTCTTTTTTTAGTATCATATCCAATCAATATTACATCTTCAGCCTTCGACCCATCATCAATCATCAAAATCTGCAATCGGGGTTTCTTCCCCACAATTGCGTTTTGTGTACGGTACCCTTCGAACGATACAATGATGGTATCGCCTGTAGCTGCATTAACTGTAAATTTCCCCTCACTGTTTGAATAAATGACATCATTCCCAACTGTCCTTTTTATAGTTGCATTAGCTATAGGTTTTACATTCAAATCTAGTACCCTACATTCAACTTTCATGATGGCTTTCTTTTGTGAAAAGAGCTGCTGTTTCGGCACTAAAAATAGGCATAGGATAGTCAAGGCAATCCTAAGAAAATGTAGTGTCGATAAAGTGGTAAGCTTGTTCATATAACTAAGTTTATTAAGCTGTCATTCATCTAGTTGATGTGCAGTTAACTATTTTTATTTTATTCAAGATGTTCAAGTCCATTTCAAATTAATAATTCA
>CANCPA010000382.1 GCA_947379895.1 Chitinophagaceae bacterium
CCTGTGCTTTTAGGGAAAGGTTGCAAGAAGAAGTCATTTGCTTTTAGGGCATTCAAAAGTTCTTCGTTTATATTCCCTTTACTTGCTATTTCAGCATCTTTATCAAAATGTTTTATTGGGAAATGCTTTCTGATATAGGCATCCATCAACGTATTTCCTGCACCAATATCTGTACTGATGATTTCATTAAGGTTCTTGTTCGAAGGCAAGTACGTGAAGTTGGCAATGCCTCCAATATTTAGCATCACCCTATTTTCTGACGGGGAAGTAAACAATAAATAATCCCCATAAATAGCTAACGGTGCGCCTTCTCCACCTGCTGCAATATGCTTTTGTCTGAAATCACCGATTGTAATAATGCCCGTACTAACTGCAATATGGTCGGCATCACCTATTTGTAAAGTAGCATTTCCAAATTTTTCTTGTTGATGCAAACTCTTAGGGGCATGATAGATTGTTTGACCGTGACTTGCAATAACATCCACATCCTTGTTTTCAATACCCCATTTTCGCAAGGATTCATTAATCATTTTCCCATGTTCTGTGCCAATCCATTCATTAAGTAAGCAAAGCTTTTCGAGATTCACCTGCTTTTTACTAAAAACGGTTCTAATCTCTTCTTTAAAATCAATGGAATAAGGGGTCGTTTCAAAGTGTAGGACCTTTACTCTTGTATCAAATCCTGCACCTGAAAACTTACATAAGGCAATATCTAATCCATCGAGAGAAGTGCCACTCATCAAACCGATGATAATGCGTTCTTGTTTTTCTGCGATAGCGTATAACTGCCGAATGTTCTTATTCATATTTGTGATTAATGATGATGATTTATGATTGTTGATGATTAGAGTGATTAGAATGATGTATCAATTCTTTAGCATAATATTTAGAAAAGAAAAAGAAAGAAACATGCAAAATGGCCATACAAATTGAATACGACATTTTTTACTAAAATATTTTAAAGACGTAATACTTACAACCTATAACCTATAACTCCCCTCGTGTACTTCGTGGTAAAAAATTAAAATACTAAGAAATCAACATCAATAATGTATCATATACTTTTTCCAATTCCTCTTTCGTAATACAATAGGGTGGCATTATATAGACAGTGTTGCCTAAAGGACGAATATAAACACCCTCATTCAACGCTTTTTCTGTGATTGTACTCGAAATATTATTTAGGTATTCATCCTTCCCTTCCACAATTTCAAAAGCCAAAAGAGTTCCAAGTGTACGAATGTTTTTAATGACTTCAGATAAAAAGTCAGACTCAAGTTGATTGGCAAATTCCTTATTCTGTTCCGTTAGCCACTCAATTTTTTCAAAACATTCTTCTTCCAATAATAAATCCAAACTAGCTAATGCTGCCGTACAGGCTAAAGGATTTGCCGTAAAAGAATGCCCATGAAAGAATGTTTTCAATTTGTCGTCGCTTAGATAAGCCTCATAAATCCTATCGGTGCAAGCTGTGACTCCTAATGCCATCGTACCACCCGTAAGTCCTTTACTTAGACAAATAATATCGGGGCGTTCTTCCATATATTCACTAGCAAACAGATGCCCTGTTCTTCCAAAGCCTGTCATTACTTCATCGGCAATGCAGATAATGTCATGTTGTTTTATAGACTTCAATAATTCATTCATCCAAACGGCCTCATACATTTTTATCCCTCCTGCACCCTGAACAAGAGGCTCATAGATGAATGCAGCAATATTTTCGCCCTCCTTATTTATCAACTCTTTTAGCGAAGTAATATTATTTTCAGAAGGGGTATCTATGAATAAAACTTCAAACAATTTATCATGGAATGCAAGCGTAAAAACACTCCTATCGCTCACACTCATTGCACCAAAAGTGTCGCCATGATAAGCATTATTGAAGGCAAGCAACTTCGTCCTCTTCGGCTTTTCCATTCCATCATCTGTTACTTCTTTGTGTGAGTTCCACCAATATTGCAACGACATTTTTATCGCTACTTCTGTAGAAGTACTTCCATTATCGCTGTAAAATATTTTCGAGAAATCATTTGGCAGAATAGGCAGCAGCCTTTCGGCCAAAGAAACTGCAGGTTCATGAGTGAATCCTGCAAAAATTACTTGCTCCAAAGTAATAGCCTGCTGATATAATTTATCGGCAATATAGGGATGTGCATGTCCATGAATTGTTACCCACCAACTACTAATCGCATCGATATATTCATTTTCCAATTCATCAAACAGCAATGTACCCTTGCCTTTCACAATAGGAATAGGAGGCTTTCTGTTTTTTTGTTGAGTGAAAGGATGCCATATTACCTTAAAATCTCTTTCCTGCAATGTCATTTTGCAAACTTAATAGAAAGTAGTAAGAGAAAGGAATATAAAAGGTTATCGTTAGGAAGAATTAAGGGAATGTAATCTTAACAGTGGAGATTATACTTACACATCTTCAAAAAGACAGTTAGTCGAACAGAAGTCGCCCTTTTTGACTTCAGTTGTCGAAAAGTTGAATGCAGTTATCTTAAAGTTGAACGCAACTTTCATATAATGTTATTCAATCGCAGGATTCTTTCATTCATTTTTTTAAATATTGCATAAAAGATTTCCATAATTGCCTTCAATCGCAGGATTCTTTCATTCAATTTTTTAATTTTTGCATAAAAGATTTTCAAAATTGAATGAAAGAATACGAAAGTTGAATGCAACTTCTCGATAACTGAATGCAACTATTAGAAAGTTAAATGGTAATAAATGGCCTTGCTGAAACCACAAAGTCTGTTACTACTCAGGGGTATTAACCACAAGGATCACTAACATTTTCACAAAGAACCACAAGGATTTATTCATCACAATCGCTTAGGTCATCTATTTTATTAGAAATCTTTGTGTTCTTTGTCTTTTTCATTGTTACCCTAGTGGTAAAACCTCCTGAGTTGTAACCAAAGTCTTCTATTCTCAAACATCCAGCTGTTTTCTTACCAAAATAAGATACCTGTAAATTATATAGCATTGGAAAAACTGATTGATAATGATTTATGTCAAAAAACTTTCCGAAAGCTTTAAGCTTTTGGGAAATTACCCTAATAAATTTGCGAAAAGCTTTTATTCACCCCTAGTAGTTTATTTGTTAATATAATTTTGCTAGAATACTTTTTATACATGCGAAAAGAACAGGATGTAACAAATCATAGAAGAAATCTGCATCTTTGTTCAAATTAGTTGATATGAATATTATAGAAGTAAAGGATGCAAGGACAGAAAAGGCTTTTTTGAAAATTAACGCCACACTAAATGCATCTAATCCTGCCTATATAAGACCATTAGATAAAGAAGTTACTGATTATTTTGACCATACTAAAAACAAACATTTTAAATACGGAGAGGCTAAACGTTGGGTGCTGTCGGATGGCTATGGTAAGAC
>CANCPA010000383.1 GCA_947379895.1 Chitinophagaceae bacterium
CTTATCAGTGATGGCAAAGTAAATTATAAAGGCGAACATGATAAGGTCTTAGATGATTGTGTAGTTACCCTCTTCGATACACCCGAGAAATTAGCAGACCCTGATATTGCCACCGAATATATTCCTTCATTGAAGGCACAAGGCAAATGGACAAACATTGTGAAGGTAACTCCCGAACAACAAAAGATTTTGGACGGACCCGAAACAAAATGGAAGATGACGCCCGAAACAGAGTTTGATTATTCAGGATTCAATAAGACCTTATTAGGTTCTGCCGTCCCCCCTCCGGGCGTATATCCTCGTATCCTTTTTAGCGATACAGATATTCCCATGTTGTATAAAAGGATTAGTGGCAATAAGGTAGGACAGAAATCATTGATTGAAGTAGAATATCTACTAAGACATAGTTGGTGGGACCCAACCACTAGTGATGGAAAGATATTTCAGAAGTTGGCTAGTGGCGATTTGTCTGGTTTGGAATGGCCTGCTATTCCTGCAGGGGCTGCCGCTACTAGTGTTCCCCAACAGTTTAAGGATGAGAAACCTGGCATTCACAACTCTCATGTTGCCTACGTGCCCGAATGTTTGGCGGATATGGCATTGTATTGTTTGTTGACAAATGATGATATTCATGGGAAAATGGCGGCTACCGCAATTGCTAATTACTTCAAATTACGTGAACCCCTAATTGATGAGTGGAATGCCGTTAGTGAATCTGAATTTGGCACAAGCTATACCCGTCCCGATGGTTCAACTGCCGATGTGGGAGGGAATGGTGCAAATACTGCATGGCGTAATATTCATGGGATTGTTGCTCAAATGAATGCAGGATTAAGTCTTGACTTTGCAGGTAAATGGATGTCTGCCGAAGAAAAAGATATTATGAGAAGAGTCATTGCTAAAGCAACTTATGGTCGTCGTGGGTACGGACAGGATGGTTCTATTCGTTTTCGTGATATTAATTGGGTATCATGGGATTTGCCAAATTACTTGGCAGTTACTGCTATCGAAGGACTAGAAGGTTTCGATAAGGAATCCTATCAAAGCAATTGCGAAACAGTACGTGCCTTCTGCGAATGGGGTATTGATGATAATGGTGTCATTTATGAAAGCAATGGTAAAACACCTGGAGGTTGTCAATTTCATACGCTCTCCATGATTGCATTGGCACGTCGTGGATTGAATTTGTGGGGACATCCACATGTGAGAAAACTATTACAAGGACAGGTTCAAATGACTTCTCCTGATGGAAAAGTGGTGGTGAATAGTGGTACGCAATATGTGCCCTTTAGTCAACAACATTTCTCCTTAGAAACAGTGAATGAGTTCAAGGCTTTCTATCCTGAAAATCTTTGTGCCGACTACCTCCTTTCTCAACCTACTGTTTCTGGCAATAAGGACGATGAGAGTGATAGGGCTTGGATATTTCAAGATTTCAATGCAGAAAAATACAAGAGTCAAGTAGCTAATTTGAAACGTTTACGAATGCCAAGTCCGATGTATCCTGGTTTTGTGCATGGATTCTTGTATGATGCGGATTTCAAATTGACCACTAGAAATGAACTAAATGTTCCATTAGATTTCAATGCACCTACTCATGGCGTTTTCTCAAGTCGTTCTGATAACGGTACCGATGCCACTTGGATAAATATGATGGTTCGGCCTGACCATTATTTGGGTGGAGGACATCATCATGCAGATGCGGGTATGTTCCATTTCTCTGCTTTGGGTGTGAATTGGATTACAGAGAGTCCTTTCAATCAGGTGTATGGAGGAAAATATCATAATCAGGTATTAGTGGATGGTATGTCAGAACCCGATGGAAACAATGGATTAGGAACGGGCTATCAGGCTGCTGCCACCTATATTGGGAATGCAACCACCAAGGATGGAGGGTTTGCTACTGCCGATTTAACCAATTCCTACACCTATCGTTGGCAAACACAACCCGGACAAGATTGGGGACAAAAGCTAGGAGGACTTGGTTGGGAACTTGACCCTTCTGAACAAAACCTTCGGACTTTTGCTGGTACGTCCCGTTATAAGATGCGTCCTTGGTGGGCAACCTATACCTACTCAAACTATATGGCAACATCTAGGTCTAAGTTCAATCCCATGGAATACGTGAATCGTTCGGTAGGATTGGTTCGTGGAAAACATGCTTATGGAGTAGTAGTTGATGATTTGAAAAAGGATGGTCAATCTCATTTATATCAATGGACTGCGATGTTGAATGGAGGGGTTTGGCAAGCAGAATATAAGGGCTTAGCGGTAAACCAAATTGTTTTAGCTTATGGTAAATATGATGAAAAGAGTACGACTGCAAAACCATTGATTTCTCCTTCAAAGGGTGACCCGTTATTGTTGGTATGTACCGTAAATACAAATCAGGAAAGTGCCATGAATCAGCCTTTAATGCAAGTTAGTACCGAAGAAGGCCCTGTCATTCAAAACAAAGCGGTTACAAAGGCAACCTATTATGATAGATTGGCTATTAATACGCAATCAGTAAAGGCGAACTTTCATGTATTATTGATTCCGTTTAGATATGGAGAAGAATTACCTACGGTTACAACCGTCGGCTACATAACAACTGTTTCATGGAAGGACGGACAAAAAGATACCCTGAATTTCAAGACCGATGTTTCCAATAGGACTAAAGTGGTAGTAGTGCGGGATGGAAAGGAAGTCATAAGTAGTAGGTAGTAAGTTTTAAATTTGGAAACATATTTCATTATAAATAGAGATTTAAGTATGAGAATAGTAAATATCAGTGCAATTTGTGTAGCACTCCTTTTTAGTTGTATGACCTCCTTCGCCCAAACTAGAATAACCACTGATTTGTCAGGTAGTGGATGGAGACTTTGGAAAGTTGATGACACCACTTGGAAACAAGAGGAAGTGTTTTTGCCTCCTGTAACTATTGCAAAACTCCCCGTTCATCCTCCGACAGGTGGTTGGGAGGTGTTGAATAACTCTAATGGACTCAATGTTCAAGTTCCTGGAACGGCAGAGGAGTATTTGCAAAAAGTATCAGGTCCTGATGGTGATATTAAAGGCGTAAGTTGGTGGTATCGTACTATTCAAATCCCTGCTGCAAGCACTAAACGTAAGGTATTGATACGTTTTGAGTCTGCCCGTTATCGTTCGGAAGTGTTTATCAATCATCAATTAGTGGGATATGACTTGATTGGAAATACACCTTTTGAAGTTGATATCACCAACTTTGTGAAAGCAGGAGAGAAAGCACAATTAGCCGTTCGGATTACCGACCCGGGAGGAAACTTCGATTGGACAGATGGCGATAATATCAAGTGGGGTAAAGTAAATGTAACGGGTAATCATGGTTTTGGTGGGATAACAGGAAGTGTGCAATTAATTAGTTGCAATCCTA
>CANCPA010000384.1 GCA_947379895.1 Chitinophagaceae bacterium
ACTCTTTCCAAAAACTCGTTGGAATGATAAACAAAACCCTCTTCTTCAATCCCTATGATTCTCTTAAAACCATCACTATACAACCTTGTACCTGATTTTACATCTATTTCAACACTTCCTATCTTAGCAATCTCCTCCGCCTTTTTTAACAACTTTGTGGTCTTTTCAACCAAACTCGCTGCTTCCCTAACTTTTGTTAAATCATGAAAATAGGCTGCCTGAATTCGCTTTTCACCCACTAAAAAAGGTTTTGCAGCGGTAATTCTTACAGGAACTCTATGCCCATCTTTATGTAAGGAATCGCATTCGACACTATGAATTTCCTGATTATTTTGAAACACTTTAAATTGTTCTGAAACAAATTCTAAATCTTCTTTAGCATGTAAAGTAGACATGTGATTTCCAATCAGTTCTTCTCTACCATATCCTAATAGTTTGGACGCTTGATCGTTAACATCTATTAATAATCCTGTTTCATCTGCTACAAAAATTGCATCGGAAGCACCCATAAATAAGGCAGAATATCTTTCCTCTGATTGTTTTAATGTCTTTTCAGCCTCTTTTCGCCTAGTTAAATCATGAAAATAGGCGGCTGAATATTTTCTACCCTTAATTTCGAATGAACTGCCTGATGAAATATTTACAGGTATTCTATGTCCATCTTTATGAAGAATAGCAGTTTCAAGTGAATTTAATGCTTTGTCGTTGACAAAGGCCTTAAATTGTGATGAACTAAATTCAAATTCATCAGGTGTATGCATAAAGGTTTGATGTTGACCAATAATTTCTTCTTTTGAAAAACCTATTAAATTACATCCCTGATTATTTACGTCTATTATAATTCCCGATTCCGTGTCTGCAAGGAAAATGGCATCATTTGCACTTTCAAATAAGGATGCGTATTTCTGCTCCGATTCTTTCAAAATATTTTCTGCTTTCAATCGTTCAGTCACATCTTGATTATGGTTAATGGAGACCATTCGCCCATTTATACTAGTAATGTGGGCATTAATTTCCATATACATAATCTCCCCATTCTTCTTCAAATGTCGCCAAATTCGATGATGACGAAGGCCATAATGTTCCAAATCCTGTGTAGCCTCGAGTATTAATGGAATATCTTCTACAGGACGAATTTGCGTTATATTTAATTTCAAAAACTCCTCTCTTGTATAGCCATAACATTCAATAGCTTTTTCATTTACATCAACAATATTTAACGTTGCAAAATCCCACATTAACATGGGATAGGGGTTGATCTCGAAATGAAACCTTGATTTCAATTCTGCCTCTTCTAATCTCCGTTCATAAAGAAATTTCTCAGTGTAATCCATTATTCTATGTACAATAAAAAGGACATCTCCTTCTGCCGAGGTAATAGCTTGATGTTCGATTTGCCAATACAATGGAAATTCTTCATTAGATTTTCTATCGGAAGTAAAATAATAAGGTTGTAAATCAATAGTATCAGTTGATTTTGTTTGAAAGGCATTTATAATAGAGGGTATCAATGAGGAATTATCGTTAGAATATACCTTATTACAAAAGAAATCGAGGATATATTTATCAATAATACTCTTCTTATCTGAGTTAAATAATTTTAGGTAAGCCTTGTTTGCAGCAGCAATTGTAAAATTGGGCAAATCAGGGTTTAATAATAATGTTGGGATGGGAGATGCATCCAAAATCTCTAGATAGAGATGAGTTAAACTTTCATTTTCTATGACTTGTTGCATAATCATTTAATTCTTACGCCAAATATAAAATAAAATGGATGAGATTAATTATACTTGAATGTTATACTACATTTTTAATAAATACTACTACAAATTATATAATAACTTATAAAACTTTTGAGGCAACAGCATCAATTCTAACAAATATTAATACATGATTGGTCAAATTTTCAACTGAATGTTTCGAGTAATTGAAACACATAAAAATGCCCTTGAAGAATTAACTTCAAAGGCATTTATTTAAATTAAAAATATAGCATGTATACATCACTCATCATTCTTTACTATTTGCTAGTTCACTTTAATGATTTCTATAATTACAGATGCATCCGTAGTACCTGTATTTACAATGTAAAAATGACGTTTCAAATCGGTGTATCCTGCTTCAACTAGAGAATATTCATCTACCGAATTCGATGGCATAGTTATCATTCTAGCACCCACTTCAGGTAGGTTGGTTAAACCATTAGTGAAATAGCCATTAACTGTTTCATTACCAACATTTGTTCCTCTGATTTTGTATTTAGTAATATCAAATTTTCGTTTAAATTCCTCCTTAGGTGTTTGGTTAACTAAAGTAGCTGTAAAAATCTGTTGTATAACGTTTTGTAATAAGTCAACAGGAAAATAGGCGTCAATCAATTTGGGAGTAGCCGCAAATTTTGTAATAAACTTCCCAAAAATACCAAATGCAATATCTGCCGCCTTATCAATAGACGCTTCAAGATTTACTATTGCCTTATTGATACCAATCAATTGATTATGTTGCAAGGCAATTGCTGCATTTAGTTGGGTTAAAAAAGCACTAACGCTAGTTTTAAGAGTGGCTAAGCTAGCATCCGTTCCCAACGCAATAATTAAATTTTCGAGTGCAGTTACCCTTTTGTTAACTTGCCCCGACTGAAATGGAGTACGGTGGTGAGGTAATATACTCTTGTATTGTGTGGTTTCGTTGTTGTAAATATTTTGAAGGGCAATATCCCAAGCTTTAATTTTAGTTCCCGCTAATATTTCCAACAACTGTAATAAGCCAAGTGTGTTACCCGGATTACTACTTCTCAAACTATCCCAAATAGAATAGCAACTTTTAAACGTGAGGAAATACGGATTAAAATCATTGTAATAAGTTAAAACTTCGGCATCGTCCTTACCATTCAATAAACGTTCATCGAAGGAAGTAAAGATGTCTTTTGCACCAATATAACTTTTGGTGACTGCGATTTTAATGAAATTGTCTGTTCGTGACCAATTGTTAAGTGAAGACATTTTACTAATTATTATGTCTGTGAGTATAAGCAAGCGACACAATTTTAGTATCGTTTTAGCAAAGATGCGAAAACTTTAGTTTATTTTTTTCATTATTTTCGAAATGTGTATAAGTTTATTTTCAGAAAATCTTTCAAAAGGTATTAGCATACTATTTTAGTGATCCGAAAAACCTACAGGGTTAAACAAAAGATGTTGAGTGGGTTCGATAAGCTTGTTGAACTGCATTCGTGAGTGTTGAGTGGGTTCGATAAGCTTATTGAACTGCCTTCAGTAGTGTTGAGTGGGTTCGATAAGCTTGTTGAACTGCCTTCTTGAGTGTTAAGTGGGTTCATCAAGCTTAATGGATTGACTTCCTGAGTGTCAAGTGGGTTCGACAAG
>CANCPA010000385.1 GCA_947379895.1 Chitinophagaceae bacterium
GCACTCAATCCTTTAAAACGCACCTGATTACTCACTCTCCATTTACTGTAATCAATATTTACTCCATTAAATTCATCATCAAATGTCATTTCCCAATCAGCATTTGCAGGCGGACCTGAATGCAGTACTTGTTCATAAAACTCCTTTAATAAAGAGGAAACTTCGGCACGGGAAAGACTATTTCCGATTGATTCTGACTTCAAATCAGAGCTTTTAATAACACCTAATAACACCATTCTATTGGCAGCCTCTTTACAATAATCAGGCACTTGTAATATTGGATTCAATTGGGAAAACATATTGATTACATTCAAGTATTTACCCGTGTACTCCATTGCATTATTCAGTATTTGCAAGGCAATTGCATTTGTAATCGGCTTATTTGGATTCGTACTTTCATTAGACAAACCAAATAGCAAACTATATTTTGGAATAAAAAAACTATCACTCTGAAGAATTGTAGTCACTGAATTTGTAAACTCTTCCACTGAAATTGTTTCTTTAGGAGCAAAATGATGTTTGTCTTTTGGAACAAGAAATCCCTTTTGTACCATATAACTAATGGCATGTTGTTGCTGAATATCTTTTGTGTCTTCATAAACCAATTCTTTAAAATAAGGATGTCCCGTAATAATTCGTTGCTGCAAGATTGCCCCTCCTGCTACCTTTTTCTCAAATACCATATCAGACGCCCTGTCAAGATTTCCTTCCATTATCAGGTATTCGTCCTTTTGATTTCCTGCAAAATAGAAATCGCCTAGTTTAGTGAGTCCACCCTTGACAACATCTGTTTTGGATACATTTACCTTATCTGTTTTCCCATCATGTAAGATTGAAAAGCTACCATCGCCTCTAACTGTCCAATAAGCATAGTAATACACCGAATATTTACCCGAATCTGTAATTAAAGGATTCCAATAATAGGGCACTTTAGTATTCTTGATATAGTAGGGTCTTCCATAGGAAGTCATTCCATTTTTTGAGCTTGTAGGTACTTCATCGTCTTTGTAAATGGGAGAGAATCCTGGCATAACTGTCGTATTTTCTTCCTTTTCTTCTATCGAAACAATAGCATTTGAAGGAATAGCAGTACCTGAAAAAGACTGATTAGAAACTAATATCCTGTTTACAATAGTGCCATCAAACAAGGTAGATTCAAAGAAAATACAATCTGCTATAGAGGTTTCGGTATTTGTCTTTATCAATCGAACATATTCTTTTCCATCGCCTTTAAAATCAAATTCACCCAACTTATACCATCCTTGTTCTACAACAGGGTTATAAATATTAGCATTCGCAAATTGCATGTACTTCAATGCCACTTCCTCTATCTTTCCATTATGCACAATCTCGTATTTATCATTCGCTTTCACGTTCGGATTGAATACATAAACGCCCATCTTACCTGTTACATACATTCCAGGATTCCATACACAACTCGCTCCAATTGAAGTTGCTTTTTTTGCAAATGAATTGATTAAATACCCCTTTTGTTCACTCGATTCCCACTGTTTAGAGGAGGAAAATCCCAGTGGAATAGATAGCTTATTTTCTGTTGCGGATAATGTTCGTGGCTTTGTATCAAAATAGAAGTCAAAGCGCAATGTAGGTGCAATAGTGCGTTCCGTTTCTACAGCATTAATACGCAGAACACGAACAAATTCGTTCATATTCCCATTAAAGGCAAATTTCCCAAGGCTATACCAACCTGTTTTTGGCGTCGAGAAGGATATATTTTTGACGGTATCCAACTTGTTGGAATGAGAAATTATCAATGAAACATTAGCATCTAAGGTCTTTAATAATTTGTCATCTGCCCAATTTTTATACACCATAATCTCTACTTCCCCTTCCATTCCTGCCATATCACTGATGGCATAATCGGCATATTCGCCTACTTTATTTGTAGAGGGATACTTTAATTTATTGGAAAATTCGAAACGCTGAGACCAACTATTTTTAGCAGAAAAAGTACATCCGCCATCATTAGCTACCACAACTTTTCGGGTAATTAATCGTAATTGTGCCTGTGACGAAACAGTGAATACCAAGAACAAAAAAGATAATAGGAGAAAAAAGCAAGCATTTTTAGTTAAAAGCAATCTACAATACATCAGAAAAGATTATTTAATGAATACAAAATTTCAGTTCGTCCTGTCATTTGATACAGCGAAACTATCATTTCTGACTTGAGAGTATTTGAATGGATTAACAATTTTCGACTTAAATGAAAGAAAACCTGAGAAACCGTTCCCACGAGGGTAAGTAGTAAGTTGTAGGCACTAAGTAGTAGGTTGTAGGCACTAAGTAGTAGGTTGTAGGTAGTAAGTAGTAGGTTGTAGGTAGTAGGTTGTAGTTTTTAAGTTTATATACTTTGCAATTTTAGCATTGAGGTAAAAATCGATTTTATATGCCTCGCTGATATAGCATTGAGATAAAAATCAATTTTATATGCATCGCTGATATAGCATTGAGGTAAAAATCAATTTACATCTCATCAAATTATTTCAATTCCTTTAATTCTCCATCTACTACATATTCTTTTCCTCCTACTAAAGACATCGTCTTTGTCGTTTCTGCAATTCTAAATTGATATTGACCTGTAAATATTGGTTTTATGATTGCCTTAGTCAGCTTTTTATCTTTCCAAAATAAATCAATCGTCAAATTACCCCTTGCCTTCAATCCCTTTATATATCCATTCTTCCAAACAGTGGGGAGGGCAGGCAAAAAATGAATAAATCCTTCATGACTTTGCAAAAGCATCTCTGTCACGCCGGCAGTATAGCCGAAATTGCCATCTATCTGATAAGGATATGCGTTAAATAAGTTTGGATATAACCCTGTTTCATGCCTAATACTTGCAATTGTTGACGGTGCAGGATGAATCTGTTTCCTAATTTTTAGTAACGCCTTTTCTCCTTCCATCAACCTTGCATAAATGCCAATTCGCCACGCAGTACTCCACCCCGTACTCTCATTGCCCCTTGCATCTAAGGAAACAACAGAGGCTTTTGCCCAATCAGGTGTTAATATAGGACTGATTTGTCGTCCCGGATAAACGCCAAACAAATGTGAGTTATGCCGATGATGGTCATCTTTTCTATCTACATCTTCCATCCATTCCTGCAACTGCCCCCATTTACCAATTAGTGGTGGCAACATTTTATTCCTAATGGCCATTATTTTTTCCTTGTAGGCATTATCCTTATTTAACACATTTTCTGCGTCAATATAATTACTGAATAAATCGTACACTATTTGTTGGTCGTAGGCAGCACCGGGATAGTGTGTTTTATCCCCTTCTTTTAGATTAGGGCCATGTTCGGGCGACCATGCATCAGGGCTAATCAGTTTCCCATC
>CANCPA010000386.1 GCA_947379895.1 Chitinophagaceae bacterium
AGACTACCAAACTTATTAGTCCCCTTAAACAACATGTGTTCAAGATAATGTGCCAAACCTGTATGATTCTTAGGGTCGTTGTTAGAACCTGCCCTTGTTCCAATTAGAGTTTGAATACGAGGGGTCTTCTTGTTTTCACTTAATATGACTGTCAATCCATTAGACAGTGTGTAGAACCGTGCTTTTACTGGGTCGCTAGAAACAGTTTTGTAGGTATAATTACCGGCAACAACCTGTTTCCATTGATACTTGCCTTGAGCGAAACTGTTGATAGCCAAAACCATGAGGAGTAGGCTACTCAAGATTGATTTCTTAAATGTCATCGTGTTTGTTTTATTTCTTTAAAAGTATTTAGGCTCGAAAAGTAATATTTTTAGTAACGTAGACGAGAAAAAATTTATGAATGGTAAATGAAACTGAACAAAGCTTCAGAGAAGATTTATTGAAAAATAATCTCATCAGCCTTTGTTACTTGATTATTTATTAGGGTGATTAATGAATTATGATGTATTGATTTGAAAGAAATGTAATTAGGGTATCCCTAAAAAAAAAGCAACAAGTCATAGAAATGACCTGTTGTATAACCCTTAAAAAACCAAACCAAAATTAAGTCAGTAAACTCACTCGTCTTGTAGAAGAATGTGTAATTTTCTGACAACAATATTTTTATCTATAACCATCAAATGATTTTTTGACTATATAATTTAATGAAAAATTCAAGAACTTAGTAGGAATAATGATTAAGAAATCAACTCAACTACCTTTCTCATACAAAAGAAAGAAATAGCTTGATTACTTTTTTATTTTGACGATAAACTATATAAGATTGATTTTTTTTTTCAAATATCAAGCTTGAAAACCCTAAATAGTTATTTTCCCAATATTATCTAATGAATAAACCTGTTATTAGTTTTCTATTAACTACTTTGCAGTCTTGTTTTTTTAAAAACTGTCGGTTCATTGACACTTGAACAAAGCAGAGGCGATACTGCATTTTCTATTCATTTAAATAATTTTTAAAGAATGCATTATGGAAACGCAATTGATCAAATTTCAAGTACAAAACTTCCGCTCAATCATTGATAGTGGATGGGTAAACACCTATGAAAACACCTGTTTGATTGGCACTAATGAATCGGGAAAAACTAACCTCCTTGTAGGCCTTTGGAACCTGAATCCTGCTAGTGATGAACGCATTATTCCACTGATTGATTATCCCAGAAAAAAATATGTTGATTTTGCGAAGACAAAGGGTGAAGAAATATTTGTAAGTGGCCATTTTTTGTTAAATGAAAAGTCCATCAACTTCGTAAAGTCACTCTTCAAGAAAGAACAACAAGTTGTGCCTGCCCGACATGTTGTAGTAGATATTACCTTGCTGCCCACTCCAAAGGTATTTGTTGAATTTGTGCCTTCAACCGACCTGTCTGAAATCATTATTCATCGTAAATATAATAGTGAATGCACTTTCGACTTTCCCAAAATGAGCGAGCAAATGAAGAAGCAAATTACGATGACTAGGGAAATAGAAAGACAAATCATGCGGATTATCCCCAAATTTGTCTATTATTCTGATTATGGCAACCTCGACTCTGAAATATATCTACCACACGTTATTGCCAATTTCACAAGAAATGATTTAGGCGAAAGGGAACGGGCAAAGACAAGAAGCCTAAAAGTATTATTCGACTTTGTACAACTTTCTCCCGAAGATATTTTAAGACTTGGAAAAGAAAAGAATGAAACCCACACCACAATTAAGATTGACAAAGAAAACCCTGAAAAGGAATTTGGAAGAACCTATCAAGAAGTAAAGGCAACGGATTCCGAAATTGCGAAGGAAAGAGAACATAAGAAGGAAAGAGAAATATTGTTGCAGTCGGCCTCTACAAAAGTGGCGAAGAAATTTAAAGAATGGTGGAAACAAGGCAATTACCGATTCCGGTTTCAGGCTGATGGCAATCATTTTAGGATTTGGGTAAGCGATCATCAACGACCCGAAGAGGTAGAACTCGAAGGACGGAGTAAGGGGTTACAATGGTTCTTTAGTTTCTTTCTAGTATTCCTAGTTGAGAGTAGAAACAAGCACTCTAACTGCATTCTTTTATTGGACGAACCGGGATTATCATTACACCCCTTGGCACAGTATGATTTGATTAAGTTTTTCAATTCCCTATCTGCCGAAAATCAATTGATTTATACCACCCACTCCCCTTTTTTGGTTTCGCTTGATAATTTGGCAAATGTAAAAGCTGTTTTTGTGGATAAAGAAGGAGACTCAACTGTTTCGGGCGATTTGAAGAAGAACAGTATCGTTTCGGAAACGTCCACTTATCCTATTCGCGCAGCAATTGGATTATCTATTACTGATACTTTATTAATTGGTGCACAATCTGTTTTGGTTAATGCACAATCGGATCAAATTTATATGATGATGATGAAGAATCATCTATGCGGCTTAGGACTTTATAAGAGTTCAAAGGAAATGATTTTTATTCCTGCGGGTGGTTTGAAAGGCATGACGGCAGTTATTGCAATATTGGCCGAAAAAGAAAATGAAGTACCCTATATAATGGTGGATTGTAACACAGAAGGAAGGTTAAAGATTGCCGCATTAAGAACAACCGTCTGTAAATATTTCCCGCATAAGGTATTAGAGATTGATTTGCAGTTGGGAAAAAGGGGCGAGTTTACGATGGAAGACTTTCTGCCATACGAAGAATTAGCAAAGATGTTCAGTAAAAGATACAGAGGCAAATCGGACGATTTCGATTATGTAGTAGTTAAGGAAAGACCAATAGTACAGCAAATGGAAGAATTTGCAAAAGCAAATGGATATCACTTAGACACCGATTGGAAAGTGTTATTAGCTACCGATTTCAAGAATCAGTTTCAGCATATTGCAAAAAGAATCACAGAGGATCAAATTAAAATATGGACGTCACTATTTACAAAGATGACTACATAAGTTTTTTACCACAAAGAGAACTAGGTTAAGAACAAAGGGGTGCATAAAAGTTTTTCGCTGACTGTTAAACCTTACAAGGGGCTTTAAGCCCTAATAGGGTTGGCAATTCCTCTATTCTAATGAAAAACTTTTATGTACCTTATTTTAAAGTTCTTTGTCATTTATTCCTACAATAACCTCCTTTGTGCCCTCAAGCGAGCATGAAATAGTATAATGGTTTGGTAAACATGCTTCTACCAAAAAGTATTTTTTACCAATTATACACGCATTATGTTTCACGTTTCTTGCTTCCTCCCATTTATTTCTGCTATAATCAGCACAAAAGATTCCTTTTTTATTAACAGACATCGGCTTTTAGTCTTTCATTTCTCTTTATTAATACTAGATTCT
>CANCPA010000387.1 GCA_947379895.1 Chitinophagaceae bacterium
TGATTGTGTTCCATAAATCTGTCATTTTTTTTTGTTACGAAATACTTGTTTATTTTTTTATGTATGAGTGCTATAGCAATGAGGGAAGGTGCAAAAAGGGTAAGGGTGAATTGAATACAATTTTGAAAGCTAGATTGCGTTTGATAGATGTTGAAATCGGAAAAGAGGATCCCATAACAAGAGGTACTAAACAAACAAATGGCAATTAAACAACCATATTTATTCCCTTTAGTCAACTTTAATCTATTAATTAATGGCAGCATAATTATGAGAAGTATAAGAATTGGCACACTTGCTACTGAAGAAAATAGGCATATAAAAATGATGCTTTGAAAATCATTTATAGGGGCATTACCAAGAATACCCATACAGAAGCCAATTGCAAATACAAGATTTGTCAAAAGCCATATTAAAATTGCAATACTACTTGATGCTACTCTCCTCTTATCCATAAAAGTGCTTTGAAATTCAAAGTGTAGATACAAAAAAAATTATTTACTATTATTTATCATTTGTTCCAAGGCATCAAGGTGTCTTTTAAATGCCAATTGCCCCTCTTTAGTTGCCAAATAAGTTGTGTTTGTCTTCCGCCCAATAAAACCTTTCAAAACCTGTATATAGCCACTTTCCTCTAATCCTTTAATATGACTAGCCAAATTACCATCGGTGATTTGCAATAATTCTTTTAGTTCATTAAAGTTTATTTCATCATTCACCATCAAGGCACTCATGATGCCTAGCCTGATGCGATTATCGAAAACTTTATTTAAATGTAAAATGGGATTCATTGCCTTGTTGTAAAACGGTAAATAATCAATTAAAATGCCTAGCAGAGTTGCTTATTGACGTTCATATTTTAACCACATAATAAGACCATATACGATATGCAATCCACCAAATCCTGCTGCCCAAAGGAATATCCCTTTCTCAATAAAACACAGATTTACAATTCCGATTATTAACTGCGAATAACCTAAATATTTAATCTCAATCAGCGTAAATTTTGAAGCGTTTACTAAAGCTAACCCATAGAAAATCAGACATCCAGGAGCAACTAATCCGACAGCCCCAATCTGTATCAATTTAATCAGAAAAATTCCACCAATTAAAAGAGGGATACTTAAATTAATGAATAATCTTTTTGAGGTAGTACCCCATACAGATACATTCGTGGTTTTACTCCTAAGAAAAGTAAAAATGAAAGAAGAAACAAGGGAGGCTAGAAAAGTGAAGATCGCAATCTGTATCAAATTATTACCTAACAAATCAGCTATTGATGGCGATTGATTGGTTAGATTAATATCAATGCCTTGAATGATTCCACCCTGACTCTTATAAATTACATTACTCGCAAAATAGGCGCCCACTAATGCACAGGTTCCTGCTGCAATACCACTCAAACCACTCAAACTAATAAAACGACTGCTTCGCTCCATCATCTGCTTTATTTGATGAAGTTCCTCTTGTTGTCTAGAATTTGCATTACTCATAAAAGCACTTTGAAATACAAAGTAAATAGAATTATTTGAATTAACCAAACAATTTTTCTAAAAATATTTCAGGAGGGTCAGGTTAGTGATAATTATGAAGAACAAACAGACTTGTTCAAGCGCTTTTTCCATTAGGAAATGAAAGAAAAAAAGCAGTTACATAACTACTTACCAAACGTAATCAGATTCAACAATTGAACATATCATCAATCATTGTGCATGTTTGTGAATACAACTATGTTTATTGAAGTAAACAAACTGAATAGTAACTAATAAACTTATTGAAAACATTAGTGTACAGGTAAAAGGGATAAGACAATATTATTTAGTGAAAAGGGTAAGAATAAATTCAAGTAAAGCAAAACACTTGAAAGGATACTATCCCAACTTTGATTTGAGTACGCCTCTAAAGTCATGCTTCATCTCTTCTGTCATCGTTTCTTTTGGAATTAAAAAGAATGATTTTTCATCGAAATAGAGATGAAAAAAGTGAGGACTCTCAAAATACCTTGTAAAGGCACTCCATTGCCATTCAACATATCCTCGGTCGTTATCAAGTCTAATTTCTGATTCACTGATAAAAATGGTAAACGAATCCTTGAATGTACTTGACTTTTTGTAGATAGAATAGGGTAAAATAAACCAAATACTAATCATCAACACTATCCAAATACAGCTTCCCATGAAAAAGGGTTCGGGTCGAATCTTTTTAGTATAAAATAAAATAGCGGCTATAATGGCAAATGCATTTACCAATAATATCATAACCCGAATTTCATTCCTTGAAAAGAAATGATACCGCAACCCCTGCAATGTTTTTTCCTTGTTATAACTAAAATCGAATCTCATTACTATATGATTGTTAAATTATTAATTGAAAATCATCAATTAAATTAAGCTTTCAGGCTCGCCAATAAATTAATAGTTAACGCTACGACAAATGTATTTAACCCAAACGATATTACACTATGCATCAAGGTTATCCTTCGCAACAAACGAGTTCTAGTTTCCACATCCGACACTTGAAAGGTCATGCCAATTACAAAGGCATAATAGGCAAAATCCAGATAATCGGGTGTATCTTCTTCAGGAAAGGAGAGTCCTGCGGCATGTTTCGTTTCATCCTGTGCATGATTACTATAATAAAGTCGCGCATAATGGAAAGTAAATGTGGTATGTACCATAATCCAGGATAACATCAGCCCTGCAATGACTACCGGTAAATAAACTAACTTAGGAATACCTGTCGCATCGTTTGTCATCATTAATACCATAACAGTTAGCATACTTGCAAATGACGCCACTAAAACTAACACATAAACATATAAAAGGCTTCCATCTTCCACTTTTGCAACTTTTCGTATTTGTTCAGGGGTACGCGTAAATATAACAGTCCAACTTGTTGTTACCATCGAGAAAGCAAATACATCCCAAATAATCATAGTATGCAAATATTTGTTCAGATGCAGATTTCCAAAAAGGAAATAGGCTACTATTGATAAAGTTATACTTATCAAAATTCGATGAATTGGGTGAGTATGTGATATTAATCTTTTGATACTTAAATGTGAGGTATTAATAGCCATAAATTAAAGGGATTAAGTTGTAAGTAATAAGTTTTAAGTTATACGTTTTACGTTTTACGTTATATGTTGTACATTTTAAATTGTCTGCTAAAAGCCATAAACTCCTGCTACAAAATAAATAATAAACATTTACCCAAGAAACTCCATATCCTCTTTCGTTAATACAATGTCGGAAGCTTTAATATTCTCATCAAAATGCTTCAGAGAAGAGGTTCCTGGAATAGGTAAAATTGATGAAGA
>CANCPA010000388.1 GCA_947379895.1 Chitinophagaceae bacterium
AGGACTCTTAACCCCCTCTCCCGAAACCTTAGTTTCAATGTTGTTCAATAAAATAACTTGTTCTTCAAATTTCGGTGAAACTTCAAACCTAGCCATAATTTTACATTTAAAATTAAAATAATTGTTTTGAAAGCTCACAACCTACAACATATAAAGGACAACTATCAATTAAGCATGATTTAAACCCCCTTTATTTTAATTAATTCAATATTTAAAGAATTTAATTCCAAAGCAGGTCACCTTTCAACAAAAAAAGACTAAAACTGTTGAACATTTAAAAACAACCTTTTTTCAATCCTTAAATTTATAAACGCACGTTACATAACTCATAATTCATATTTCAAAGAGTGTGTCCTATAGTATGCAGCTTTATAGAACAATGTAAATAGTTTTGCATTTAGTAGAAAACATTTCAAACGTGACCTATAAGCAAATGTGAGGCAATACTGTAGTTAGACCTTTGTCCGATAATATTTTAGTCTTTAAAATTTAATATGCATGTATAAGCCAACAGCAAAAGGTTATTTTTCGGGTTGTGGAGGTATGGAAATTGGCATTATGAATGCAGGAATAAATGTTATACAATCTCTTGTCCTTGATGCGGATGCTACAGATTGCATGAATAGGAACAAACATTATTTTTCACATTCCATTCTTACTGTCGATATAAGTTTAAAGACTGTTTTGGAACAACCAAAATCGGATATTATCGTTGGCACTTATCCGTGTACAAAATATTCACCGATAGCAGATATTCATGGAACGAGGACGGGAGATGATTTGTTCCTACATTTCTTTCGACATATTGCCATTGAAAAACCCGAAATGTATATTGTAGAGAATGTGCCGGGAATGAAAAAGTTTAAGGTAGTGATGGAAGCAATGACACAATTACCTGATTATTATATAAATGTATTTTGTCCTGTTGATGCGGCACTTTGGTTACCACAAAGAAGAAAAAGATTAATCCTTATAGGAACGAGAAAACCATTTTCAATTGCAGAACCTTCGCAAAATAGGAATAAGCCGACTTTGAAAAGTATTCTTGAAATAAATCCATTAGTTGAAATGCCCGAATATGTGATTAGTCGAATTAAGGGAAAATACAGGGATTTGCCCATCATCGTTGACCCTGAAAGAATGGGAGAATTAGCACCTACTTGCGTGGCACATTATGCGAAAGATTTAGGGACAAGATTAGTAAAGGATAAGAATACAGAATATGGAATACGTCCTTTTTCTATCAGGGAATATGCCCGTTTACAAGGGTTTCCTGATGACTTTCATTTTGAAGAAAAGCGAAGTTCTTATCGGTTAATTGGAAATGCCGTTCCTGTTCAAATGGGAGAATGGATAGGAAAAGAAGCGATGAGATATTTTAATATAAAAAAGTTTAATTGATAATGAAAACAATGAAATTGATAGAGAATAATAGCTCTATTTGCAAATCAAACTAAACAGTTATATTTGACACATATTAATATGGACTAATTTCTTATAAAAATACAATTGAGAAAGACATATTAATACTTATTGTTATTGAGAAACGAGTCTGTAACTTTTTGAATCAATGAAATTGAAAAGCAAATAATACATGAAAAGTGTCGAAGTTGTAGCAGCTATTATTATTTATGAAAACAAGATTTTGTGCGTCCAACGTGGAGAAAGTAAGCTTAGTTATATTTCAAAAAAATATGAATTTCCCGGAGGCAAAATGGAAATTGGAGAGACAAAATCTGAAACAATAAAAAGAGAAATTTATGAAGAACTAAACATGCAAATAGATGTACAGGAAGAATTTATGACTGTTACACATCAATATCCCGACTTCATTTTAACGATGCACAGTTTTATTTGCAAATGTGAAAGTGCACAGCTTACACTAACTGAACATATTGATTATAAATGGCGTCAAAAAAATGAATTGGAAGATTTAGATTGGGCTGCTGCTGATATCCCTATTATGAAAAAACTAATGACCTATTAGTATGAATCTAAAATTAGAACAAAGCTTACAATCAGGATTTATAAACCACATACTTCCATCATATAGTGAATACTTACCTCAATTTCTAGTAAACGATAAAAACGAAGGAAAAAAGATTCTATCTACAATTATTAAAGAATTGAATAGTTGTGATGAATTTTGGTTTTCAGTCGCATTTGTTACAACTAGTGGGGTTGCCACATTAATTGAAACACTTATTGCTTTAGAGAAAAGAGGAATAAAAGGAAAAATACTAGTCTCTCAATATTTAAATTTTACTCAACCTGAAGCGCTAAAAAGACTCCTACAGTTCAATAATCTAGAAATTAAAATAGCGATTGATAATGCTTTTCACTCTAAAGGTTATTTATTCAAAAAAAATGAGGTATATGATTTAATTATTGGTAGTAGTAATTTAACTTCTACTGCACTTTGTACTAATATAGAATGGAACCTTAAAATAACTGCAACTCCTGTTAGCCATATTATTTTTAATGCAATTAAGGAATTTACCTTAGAATACAAAAAGGCAATATTTGTAGATGATGCTTATATTAGTAACTACGAAATTCTATATAAAAAACAAATTGACTATTCTAGACTTCTTAAAAAGGAATTGAATGTTTCTAATCAAAAAGAAATAATTCCAAATTCAATGCAAGTCGAAGCACTAAGTAATATTGAGAATCTTAGAATAAATGGTAAGAAAAAAGCACTCTTAATTTCTGCAACAGGAACAGGTAAAACATTTCTATCTGCATTCGATGTAAAGAAATTCAATCCTAAAAAATTCTTATTTGTTGTACACCGATTAAATATTGCGCGTGCTTCAATGAGGGCCTATCAAACAATATTTGGTACTGCAAAAACGATGGGAATATATTCAGGAAATCAAAAAGAATTGGATGCTGACTTTATTTTTTCAACCATTCAAACCATTTCCAAAGAAGAGTATTTAAAGCAATTTGCACCCAATCAATTTGATTATATTGTTGTAGATGAAACTCATAGGGCTGGTGCAGAATCGTATAATAAATTACTTAACTACTTTACTCCAAAGTTTTTATTAGGAATGACTGCTACACCTGAAAGAACTGATGGCTTTGACGTTTTTAAATTATTTGATTATAACGTAGCTTACGAAATTCGATTGCATAGAGCCTTAGATGAAAAAATTCTTAGCCCCTTTCATTATTATGGTGTTACTGATATAACTGTAAATGGCCACATGCTTGAAGAAAACGCAGATTTTAATTTGTTATCTTCAGAAGAAAGGATTGAAAGAATAATTGAAAAGGCTAGAATTTATGGAAGCGATAACGGAAA
>CANCPA010000389.1 GCA_947379895.1 Chitinophagaceae bacterium
TTAATGGGCAATTATGCGGCTTATTTATGGCTAAAGAATAAGTTCCGCTCACAACGAGCAAAGTATGAGGCCGAACAGAAACGTTTATTATATATACATGAATTGGAGATTGCAAAATCTGAAAGTGAATTAGTGTCTTTAAGAAATGAAAAATTGGAAAGTGAAATAGATTTCAAGAACTCAGAATTGGCTTCTTCTGCGATGCATCTATTAAAGAAAGGGGAATTGCTTACCAAAATAAAGGGTGGATTATCTCAATTGATGAAAGAAATAGATAACCCGCAGACAATTTCCGAAATCAAGAAAATGATTAGGACGCTGAATGATGATGAACACATGGACGAAGAGTGGGAGAATTTCTCTAATCATTTCGATAAGGTACACAGTGACTTCTTAAGTGAACTAAAGGAACTGCATCCATCCGTGTCTCCAAATGAACTGAAGTTGTCGGCTTATTTACGGATGAACCTTTCCACAAAGGAAATTGCACAATTAATGAATATTTCTGTAAGAGGAGTAGAAATTAGCAGGTACCGTTTAAGAAAGAAATTGGCATTAGCCTCGGAGGTAAGTTTATTTGACTATTTGATAAATATTAAAACGAAAAGTTAGGAGAATGTGAAATTATGGTGATAGTGAGAATACTGTAATACTAGGATTACTTGCTTTTGACTTTGTAAATTATAGAGATTGTGTCGATTATATATTTTGTAATTCAATCGATTTCTTTTCATCACAATTTTTACAAGTCCCACTAATTACTACATCTGATTGTTTAGCTTTAAATCCAATCGGAAGTGCCACAGTAGGAATTGTAACATTTTCTAAACAGTAAGTAGTATCACAGATGTCACATATAAAATGAACGTGATCATCATGATGATGCCCTTCTTTACAGGCTTCCTTACATAACGCATATAGTACACTATTATCTGCCGTAGGAATTGTATGAATAATTCCCTTTTCTACAAATGTTTGTAAAGTTCTGTAAATAGTTACCCTATCAAAACTCATTGAAGCATTTTTTTCAATATCAGCATGTGCTAATGCCCCTTTACTATTCGTAAAAAGTGCTAATATCTGCTTTCGGCTTTCCGTAATGCTAAGACCGTAATTTTTTAAAAAGTCTATAGTATTTTCCACATTATGCTTTATTAGTGATTGATAATTTTAAAATTATAATTGATATCATGCATTTAACAATCCCACCTTTGTTATTCAAAATATTTTGATGGGTTACGAAACATTTTTGATTATCAATTATCAATTATTAAAAATACCGTTTACAAAATTCGATTTACTACTCTTTTCTTTCAAAAGCAAGGCAATATCTTCCTTGAGTCTATCTAAATCATCTTGTTTTAACCCATCATAAATCTGACCACGAACTTGGCCATCTTTATCGACTAAAGCAAAGAATTGGGTATGTATAAATTGATCTTCAATTTTATCTAGCGAATTTTTCGGGTCATCAAGTAAGTAACTGTTACGTGCCTGAAAATAAAGACTATCTTTTTTCCCTGTCAAGAATATCCATTTACGATTATCTACTTTCAGACTATCTGCATAATGCTTCATTCTCGGAACACTATCTCTTTCAGGGTCACAAGTATGTGAAACTATTAAAAAGTTTGGCTCATCCTTGTAGGTATCGTATATCGTTCTCATATTTGAATTCATTTTCGGACAAATGCCTTTGCATGTAGTAAAAAAGTATTCTACTACTACTACTTTACCAATCATTTCCTTATTTGTAAAGGCTATATTATTTTGATTTTGAAAAGAAAATGGTTTAACAAAGCTTAATACAGGAAGTTTTGTCTTCCAAGCATCTGTACCGTTAAAAAGAAAGAACCAAAATGCAAGTATTAATAGTACGAAAAACCCAATGTATAAAGAAGCTTTTTTGCTCATAATCAAAATTTAGAAAAAAATAAAATGCAAATGTAAATACTACTGTTAGATAAATTTTCTAAGATTGAAAACAAATATTTTGCAACATAGTTGCAGGAAGTTACTTTTGCCAAACGATGAGATTTAAAATTAATTGGGATGCATTAGGAATTACGACTTCTGTGGCTTGTGCCATTCACTGTGCATTATTGCCTTTATTCCTTTCGAGTCTTCCACTCTTTGGAATTAATATTATAGAGAACATGACTTTTGAATATGGCATGATTGCACTTGCATTTATTGTCGGTGTTTATGCATTATCACATGGATACAGAAAACACCATCACAAGTTATTACCTTTATTATTATTTGCACTAGGTATCACCTTTTTATTGGCAAAGCAATATTGGCATCATTTGCAGTATTATTTTCTTCCACCCGCAGTTGTTTTCATTGTTCTTGCCCATTATTTGAATCATAAATTAGCAAAGGTGTGCAATCATCCAATTTAATTCAATTGCGAAGTCTTGAATCATTATATTTTCCAAATTATCTTAACCATAATTCCCAATTAATCAGATTTTAAATATCTTTTATTGTCGCTAACATATTTTTTTGCATTTTTACAGCATGTCAACAGTTAATATTTATAAAATTCTTTCATTTATTTTATTGCCAATAGGTGCTTTATTAGGACTTATTTGTTTGATAGGTTTACTAGTTGCAATTGGCAATCCTTCTATTTTATTACCACTTAGCTTACTTATTTGTACGGTAATTTATATCATCTCTAGCTTCATTTTTTTGCAAAATGGATTGATAGGAGGAAGAAAATGTAGTACTTCTCTGAAGGATTGGATTAAAGTAAATGCTTATGTTAGCTTGTTTTTTGCCTCAATGAGCGTAGTTCAATTTATTACCCTCATTTTTCACCCAACTTTGCTTCAACAGTTTATTGACCAATCGATGGCTATGCAAAAAAGCTTGCCTCCCGATGCAGCAGCTTTGATGCCTAAATTACTAAAGGGTGTCATGTATTTCTTTTTAACCTTTGGAGTAATTCTTATGGCTCATATTGCACTTTCACTTAATTTTCTAAAGCAATATACTTCTATGTTTGATGAAAATTAATCTAAAAATAGAAGTAAAGTCCATATCGATAAAATCAAATTCAAACAACACTTCAACTGAAAAACAATAAATTACATTACTTACAATACAACTCATTTTCTAAAAGCTTATCCTATATAAGATATCGGGAAAAAAACCTATTTGATAAATAGTTCCCACTGCTTGCCGAGCTGCATTATAATTTTGCATAAAAACATTTTTCTGATTAGTAACGTTTTGGAGATCTAAATAGATTGTTTGACTAACTCGATGTTTACTACTATTGAATCTGAAACCATATTT
>CANCPA010000390.1 GCA_947379895.1 Chitinophagaceae bacterium
ACCTTTTCTGCACTTTTAGTTAATACAACTGAATAACGTTTCATTGTAATCCTCCTCTTTTTTCAATTGTTTAATTACCTCGTCCAATGATTTTCTTTCTTCATTAATGTGAGATTCAGCTATTATACCATCTATGAAATCTTCTAAAGAGCCATCTCTTTTTTCTAACAGTTTCAAATCAATTTGAAGAGTAAGCTTATTATTTGTAATAAAGTCTTTTCCTTTCATAACCCTTTTAATTTTCAAATATAATGGTAAGTAATTTAATTCAAAATTCCAATCATTTAATACTTTGGGTTCCTTAGAAAACTATGCTTGTATTTGAAACGTGTTGTCTATTTTTAATTATTCTGCTATTTAATAATTATAGAGAACAAATTAATATTAGTTTTAATTGTGATAAATCTGCCAAAAATAAACGACTAATCTTTAATTTTCCAACGCTACGTTGGAAAATTAACTTCCCCTATATGTCGAATATCCAAAAGGGTTAATTAATAAGGGTACATGATAGTGTGTGGTATCAAAAACAGAAAAGACAATCGGCACTTCTGGATAGAAAGTTTTTGTATCTAACTGTTGATAATAATTGGCTGTATCAAAAAGCATCCGATAATTAGCCGGTGGCAACCATCTGCCCGATGCCAACAAATCACCAATACGTCCATCCGCATTCGTCACACCCTGCGTTATTGTTTGCCAACTATTATTTATAAACTCCTGCAACCTAATGGTAATATTCTGTCCAGGTTTGCCCACAGAAGTGTCTAATAAATGAGTAGTGATATGACTCGGATTCAGGCCACTCCAATCTGCATTTGGTAGCAACTTCTTTAACCTGATTACTGTAATTTTCTGTTGTTCTCCCATTGCAATGGCGAGTTCTTCGGGATAGGAATTGCCGATTCTATCTAATAATAAACGCAACATTTCATCGGCCGACTTTCCTGTTGCACAAACAATAAAGATGAATCCAAATTTATTGGCATAGTCCTCGTTTGCCTGTGCCAATTTCTCTAAAACTGTTTGAGAGGCAACCTGTACTCCCGCTTGTTCATTTCCTGCTAAGTGCTTTGTAGAGGCAAATTTTTCTGCCAAACTCTTTATATCACCAATCTTTGGATGATGTGTAAATGCCTCAAGCCAATCTGATTCCTTACATTGTTCATACCAAATTTCAGCAGCCTTCGTTACAAGGTCAACTTCATTAGTAAATGGAAGTGCAACCAACATTTGCTGTACCCATTTAACCGAACCACAACAGGTAGAGAGATGCTTAGCTAATTCTTCTTTAGATATATTATTAAAATCAATCAATGTCATTTTTGTTATTTTAAATTCTAAATTTTGGAATATAAATGCAAACATCAGAATTATTAATGCAGGCAATTAATAATTCATAACTCATATTTCATAACTCATAATTCATACTTATTTTATGGAGGCTCCTTGACTAATCCAACAACCAATCATATCCCTTTCTTTTTGAGTAATATTCGTCTTATTGTTTTGAGGCATTGTCTTCGTAATCACCGCCCTTTGCATAATCTTATCCTTCAACTTTACAATTTGCTCAGGCGTATCATACATGACACCGTTTGGAGCAACCTTATAAACATCGTCTGTGGGATTAGAAGAGTGGCAAGCAACACATCTTTTCTGAATAATCTTGTTTACTTCCTCAAAACTAACGTTGTCTTTGCAAACATTTTCCTTGTGTGGAGAACTAATATAAGCGGCAGATAATAATATTAATACAGAAATCGGCATGACCCAATAAGTAAGTACTCCTTTTTCTTTCAGATTGAGGTAATGTTTTACACCCGCTGCCCCTAGCGAAATAATGGCCAAAATAAGCCAAGGATGTTCATTGCCAAAGGTGCTTGGGAAGTGATTGCTTATCATCACAAACAAAACGGGCAGTGTAAAATAGTTGTTATGTAATGAACGAAGACCTGCATGTTTACCCAACTCTGGATTCAACCATTTACCTTCTTTTGCGGCTCTCACCATCGCCTTTTGTGCAGGAATAATGATGAAGAACACATTGCCCACCATCAATGTTCCTAACATGGCACCTAAATGTATGTAGGCAGCCCGACTATTGAACACCTGTGTATAGAAATAAGCGAATCCTGTACAGAGTAAAAAGCCAACAAGCGCAAACCAAACTCCTTTTTTTACCAAAGGAGTTCGACATAAGGTGGCATAAATGCCCCATGCAACTACAAATGAACCTATGCCAATCAAGACACCTTCCCATGAAGGAATGTCCAAGATGTTTTTGTCAATCAGCATGGCGGAGGCATTGAAATAATACACGATAAATAATAAAGTGAAACCAGAAAGCCAGGTGAAATATGCTTCGTATTTAAACCAATGTAAGTCTTTTGGGATTTCCTTCGGGGCTACTTTATATTTTTCTACATAATAGAAACCGCCACCATGTACAGCCCATAAATTGCCCGCCAATTCCTCTCTAACATCTTTGGTACGATTTAATGCATTCTCCAAAAAGACAAAATAGAAGGATGCCCCAATCCATGCTATACCGAAAGTGATATGCAGTAACCTGACGACAATGTTCATCCATTCCATTACATGTGCTTCGTAATCGGTTCCTTGCACACTAAAATATATGACAGCAATCATGGTAATTGAGGTCAAGATGATGGCTGTATAAATAAACCCTCTTATTAAAGATACTTTTTCTACCTGTTCTTCTTGTTTAGGAGTACCATCATTTTCGAAGTCCTCAATACGATGTTTCTTGATAGTGAAAAGATAGTAGGTCATCACCACCAACATCACCATAATACCCAACAATACTGCTAATAAAAATCCACTCAACATACGCTTAATAAAATTTATTCACCACAAGGAACACGAAGCAAAAACTCAAGGAACACAAAGTTTTAATCTTTGTGTTTCTTTGTTAATAACCTTGTGTTTCTTGTGGTAATTGTTTATGAATATAACGCCATTAATACTTTTTCTGCTGTCATCGGTGCTTCGTACCCAACTTTTGCAGTTGGATTGAAAGCTATAATTGCATTGCGAATAGCAAAAAAAGCTCCAATGCCATACATCAAAGGGGGTTCGCCTACAGCCTTCGACTTAAATATCGCTAACTCGCTACCATCAGTATGCAAGAAATCAATAGTCAAAGTTTTGGGAACAGAATAAATATCAGGAATCTTATAAGTAGATAAGGCATTACTCATTAATCT
>CANCPA010000391.1 GCA_947379895.1 Chitinophagaceae bacterium
ATAAAGCTGTTGATTAATCGCTATACTTTGAGGCTGATTTGTGGTATTTTCTATTAAGACATTTGTTTTAACAATGGCAGTGCCTTTTGCCAAATCAGGAATTGAAACAATATGTTGTCTGAGAATATTAAGGGGTTCTTTTACCAACAAACTAATAGGTCTTCTAATACCACCCCAACTCCAATAGGCACCCCACTTCAAGGAATTATCTACCATCACTGCAAGTGAATTTGATGCATTGGGTTTTAAGATAGTCGTTACATCAAAATCTTCTCTATAGTTACCACAATGTATATCTGCAATCAATTTGCCATTAAGAAAGACCTTATAACTCATTGCGACTTCACCGAAGGACAACACTATCTTTTTGTTAGTTGCCGTGGGTGTTTCAAAAGTGGCTCTATACCATGATTTTCCTTTGTAGTTGGCATACTCATTATCTAAATCCCAATTATGGGGAATAGAAACATTTTTCCAACCGAAATAATTATAGTTAGAGTTATACCAATGTGCATCCTCTCCTTCATTGTTGGGGTCGATAGTGAATTTCCAGTTTTGATTAATTTCTATTTTTCTTTCTCCAATTGGAGTGGTGTTGGCTTTTATAGAATAATTAATACAATTAAATAAGAAAAACAATATGAAAAAAGGTAGAAACGTAGATTTATTAAGATTTAATAAAAGGTGTCGTGTCGCAATCATCATCAAGATTAATTTATTATTTACAAAACTATCAAATAGAGTTGCAAGAAGTAGGAAAGGTTTAAGGTGCTAGGGCTAAAATGGACAAAAATGATTAGGGAACGTTCCCTGTATCGATCCTATTAAAGAACAATACAGATTTTAAATAGAGAATTCTAATTATTTGAATTATTCTCTTAGAATAATTCAAATAAAATAAACTTTAGTAGAAATAAATTTACCAAATAGAAACTAAATTTTAATCATATTACTACAAGTTGTTTACAAAATACTTTTATTTTTACAGTTAAGAACTTTGCCTAATTGAATTAGAGCCTTCTTCCTTAGGAAAAAATATTATCAAAAAGCAAAATAACTTATTAAGATTACAAATATCATAAGAATGAATAATGAGACAATTAGCCACAACAAATATTAATGAACATGGAATTATTACTTCTATTTCATTGCCAAAATCTACTTTTTGGAAAGCCTTTCTTCCACCTATTGGAAAAAGTTTGTGTATAAATTGGGATGATTCCTCTAATAATCAGATTAAGGACTTGATAAAACAAATCTTCAATTCTACATTTCCAATTAAATTCTCAATTACTATTAATAACTGCCCGTTGCAGTGTACTGCATTTTGTAGTTCTAGTACATCTGCAACTATTTTTTGGGATACTGTTGCTGAAAATGACTTTGCTTTTACTTCAAAAGTTAATGAAATCAGATTAAAGTTGATTGATTCTGTATTTAAAAACATATCCTCTCCCTTAATTTTTTACAAAGAAGATGGTAGCATTTATGATTGCAACGAAGCGTTTTGTAAAATGTATGGTGTAGAAAGGGCGGGAACTTTAACTCTCACTTTATTTGATTTTGGAACGGGATTTACCAAACATTCGTTCAAGCAGTATTGGGATAAGGTCAAAACGTTCGGATCATTTAAGTTTTATGCAAAACGCACAAAGGCTGATGGCACACAATTGTATGTAGAAATTGTTCCTAATTATATTAAGTATGGTGAAACTGAGCTTATTTGTTCAATCATTAGAGATATTACAGAACAAAAACAAATAGAAGATTCTTTAGTCAAAGAACGATCCCTTTTAAGAACCCTAATAGATACCCTACCTTTTCCTGTTTTTGTAAAAGATGCCAATGCTAGAAAATTAATTACGAATAGACATGATGTTGAATTACTCATGCAATTGGATAAAGCAGAAAATGCAATAGGAAAAACAGATTTAGAAATTTTTAAAGATAATCCGACCCACATTGGCTTTACACAGGATATTCAAGTACTATCAACAGGCAAACCAATAATTGAAGAACTAGAGACTTTGTGCTCAAAAAAGAACGGGAAATTAGAGTTTTTAACAACAAAAATGCCAATATCTGATGGTTTTGGAAATATCATTGGCCTTGTAGGTTTTTGCAGGGATATTACTGAAAGTAAGAATCTTGAAAAAGAATTGAAATTGGTTGAGTATGCATTTGAGAATGTGGATACTGCTATCTATTTTGCAAAAAAGGATGGATCGCATTATGAAGCAAATGAGGCAATGTGTGCCATGCTAGGCTATTATAAAACAGAATTTATAGAGATCAGTGTATTTGACATTAATCCATCAATTAATAATTTGGTTTGGGAAGAAATATGGAGTAAACAACAATATGATAGTAGTAGAACAAAATATACTACTTTAAAGAAAAAAAATGGCAAATTAATAGAGGTAGAGGTAAAATCGAAAATGATTTCGTACGATGGCATTGATTTATGCTGCGCCTTTATTACCAATATTACTGGACAGAGGAGATTAGAAGAACATTTAAAATTAGTGGATTTTGCATTTAGAAGTACTGGCATTTCCATGCACTTTGTAAAAGAGGATGGACAGATATTTGATTGTAATGAGGCTGCATGTAAATTATTAGGATATACAAGGGAAGAATACCTTGAACTGAAAATCTTTCAATTGAATCATAATATTTCAATAGAAAATTTCAAAAAAAATTGGTCAACATTAACAGCGGAATCTAACAGAATTTTAAGGTTCAAAATAACTAAGAAGAATGGCGACTTAATTGATACAGAGATAAGAATGAATAAGATAAAATATGGAAACTTTGACTTGATGGTTTCGTCTTTTATAGATGTTACAGAAAAAATAAAGAACGAAAAGAAGTTAAACATTGTGGATTATGCATTTCGAAATGCTACGATTCCTATGCATTTTATAAAAAAGGATGGAAGCATCTTTGATTTCAATAATAAAGTTTGTGAATTGCTCGGATATTCAAATGAAGAGTATAAAAAAATTAACCTTTTTGATATATTGGTAAATTATTCAAATGAAAATTGGAAGGAAAGATGGGAAGAATTAAAAAATAAGGTTATACTAAATTCCGTGTGAAGAATTGATATTTGCGTATGGAAATGTCAAAAGTTTTGGAGCAATTGTTGCCATTAGGTAAAGATTGGGAAATCAGGGAAGTAGTTTTGCAAGAAGACCTGAAAAGAATAACTATTACAGTAGGA
>CANCPA010000392.1 GCA_947379895.1 Chitinophagaceae bacterium
AATAAAAATTATTCAAACAGGATACATCTTGATCAAAATGATGAATTTAAAGAACTTGCCGATGCCATCAATACAATGGCAGAAAAGCTAGATGAATATGATCATAGTAATTTGGCTAAGATTAAGTTTGAAAAAAGTAGGATTGAAACTATCATCAATCAAATGAGAGACGGCATTATCGGTTTTGATGAAAATAAAAATATCTTGTTTCTCAATGTTGTTTCTGAAAAACTATTGGGATTGAAGGAAAAGGAAATTGTGGGGCAATATGCAGCTGATGTAGCTGTAAAAAACGATTTGATGCGAAGATTACTTCAAGAGGAAGACAAAACAGAACTAAAGATTTATGCAGATAACAAAGAAAGTTATTTTAATAAGGATGTTCTAAAAGTAAGTAATGATGAACAGATAATTGGAGAGGTAATCGTATTGAGAAATATCACTCCTTTTCATGAATTGAATAATGCGAAGACTAATTTCATTGCTACGGTATCTCATGAATTAAAAACACCCATTTCTGCGATAAAGATGAGTTTGCAACTTCTTGAAAACAATAAGACGGGGGATTTGAATGAAGACCAATTTCAATTGATAGAGAGTATAAAAGACGATAGTAACAGACTATTAAAAATTACTGGAGAGTTATTAAATATGTCTCAAGTAGAAACAGGAAATATTCAATTGAACATTCAGCAATCACAGCCTTCGGCCATATTACAATATGCAACTGATGCTGTGAAAGTACAAGCAGAACAAAAACATGTTTCTTTGAAAATAAATATTGAGCCCGATTTGCCAACAGTAAAAGCGGATAAGGATAAAACGGCTTGGGTATTAATCAATTTTCTTACTAATGCCATACGATATTCTCCAGAAAATGCAGAAGTGACCATTGAAATATTTAAACAAGAGGATAAGGTATTTTTTGCAGTAAAAGACAATGGGAAAGGGATAGAATCGAAATATTTGAGTAAACTATTTGATCGATATTTCCAGGTTCCAGGAACTTTCAAGACAGGTACTGGATTGGGTTTAGCAATCAGCAAAGAATTCATAGAGGCACAAGGAGGCACTATTCATGTTGAAAGTAAGATTGATGTGGGAAGTAAGTTTTATTTTAAATTGTTGGTATAAAATAAAAAGGGATTTTACCACTAAGCAATCAAGGAAAAAACAAAGAACACAAGGGTTTATAAAATTTATGAGTTTGTATCATCATTACCCTTTGTATTTAATTTTGAATGCCTTTGTGTTCTTAGTAGTAAATCCCCTGAAAACTAATTTGAGCCTCTTTATTTTCCTATTCTTCATTCCTAAACACTACCAAATTATCAAATACATCTACCAAAACAGGTTTTGATTTATCAATGCTTCCTCCAAGAATCTTCTTACTTAATTGATTGATGATTTCCTTTTGAATTAATCTTTTCAATGGTCTTGCACCAAATTGTGGGTCGTAACCATTCTCCGCCAAATATTCTAATAGGTAATCAGTAAACTGTAATTCAATACCATTCTTCGCCACCATTGATTTCAGTCCTTCCAATTGAATTTTGATGATGCCCTTAATTTCTTTCTTCATCAACGGTTGAAACATGATTATTTCATCAATCCGATTCAGAAATTCAGGACGAATAGTTTGTTTCAACAGATTAATTACATCAATCTTTGTTTTTTCTACGATATCTTCTTTATTTACCTCAGTCACATTTTCGAAAGCATCTTGAATGATAGTACTGCCCATATTGCTCGTCATGATGATGATAGTATTTTTAAAGTTTACCACCCTGCCCTTATTATCTGTCAAACGACCATCATCTAAAACTTGTAGTAATACATTATATACATCGGGATGTGCTTTTTCAATTTCATCTAATAACACTACACTATAAGGTTTCCTACGGACAGCTTCGGTCAATTGACCACCTTCATCGTAACCAACATATCCCGGAGGGGCACCCACTAAACGACTAACGGTATGCTTTTCCTGATATTCACTCATATCAATACGGGTCATCATATTCTCGTCATCAAACAAATAATCTGCCAATGCTTTTGCCAATTCTGTCTTACCCACACCCGTTGTACCCAAGAAAATAAATGACCCAATTGGTTTTTTGGGGTCTTGCAATCCTGCCCTACTCCTACGGATTGCGTCTGCAACAGCAGTAATTGCTTCCTCTTGTCCAACAACTTTCTTATGCAATTCATCTTCCAAATTCAAAAGCTTTTCCCTTTCGCTTTGCAACATCTTATTCAAAGGAATACCGGTTGCCTTTGCCACAGCTTCTGCAATATCTTCTGCATCCACTTCTTCTTTGAGTAAACGCTTTTCACTCATCTTATCCAAATCGGCTGTCGCATCAGCAATCAGTTTTTCCTGTTCCTTCACCTTTCCATAACGAATCTCTGCCACCTTTCCAAAGTCACCGTCACGTTCGGCACGTTCAGCTTCAATCTTTAGGTTATCAATCTCTGCTTTCGCATTTTGAATCTTATCTACAACCTCTCTTTCTTGTTTCCATTTTGCTTTAAGTGTATCTCTTTCCACACTAAACAACGATATTTGAAGAGATAATTCTTTTAACTTTTCAGCATCATTCTCTCTTTTAATAGCCTCTCTTTCAATCTCTAACTGCCTGATACTACGTTCCAATTTATCCAATTCTTCAGGCATACTATTCATTTCCAAACGAAGTTTTGCAGCACTTTCGTCAATCAGGTCAATTGCTTTATCGGGCAAGAAACGGTCGGTAATATATCGGTGAGATAATTCAACTGCTGCTATGATTGCCTCATCTTTTATCTGTACATGATGATGACTTTCGTATTTATCCTTAATACCACGTAGGATACTTACAGCGTCTTCCACACTTGGTTCATCAACCAAAACCCGTTGAAAACGGCGTTCCAAAGCCTTATCTTTTTCAAAGTATTTTTGGTATTCATTCAATGTGGTTGCACCTACTGCCCTCAATTCCCCCCTTGCCAAAGCGGGTTTTAAGATATTTGCCGCATCCATTGCACCTTCTCCACCACCTGCACCAATGAGGGTATGTATTTCATCGATAAATAAAATGATGTCGCCATCACTTTCGCCAACTTCTTTAACAACGGCTTTCAAACGTTCCTCAAACTCACCTTTATACTTTGCACCTGCAATCAATAAGCCCATATCTAAGGCGAAGATTATTTTGCTTTTTAAATTTTCAGGAACGTCTCCATT
>CANCPA010000393.1 GCA_947379895.1 Chitinophagaceae bacterium
GACAAGTTTGATAATGATATTTTTGTGAATGCTTTTGCAGAATATTCAATATTCCCAAAATTGAAATTAAGGGTAACAGGCGGTCTAACCAAAGTTTTTAATCGAAATGAAATATTTAATAACAGTAAAACTCGTGGTGGTTACAGTTATACACCAGGTGTAAATAATGTGAATGGTAGTATCAATAATCTAGAAACCGATAATTACCTAAATGAAAATACCCTGACCTACACCAATACTATTGATAAAAACAATTCATTCAATTTGTTAGGAGGATTCACCGTTCAAAGGTCAATGAGCAATCAATCAGGTTTTACAGCCTATCAGATACCAGATGAATCATTGGGTGTGGCGGGTTTAGACCAAGGTACTACGACAGCTTCTGTTTCAAATAGTTCTGGTTCTGCATTAGTCTCTTATTTAGGAAGGGCAAATTATACATACATGTCCCGTTATATCTTTACTGCATCCATCAGGTCTGATGGTTCTTCAAAGTTCGCAGAAAAAAACCGATGGAGTTATTTCCCTTCAGGTGCTATTGCTTGGCGTATTAGCGAGGAAAAATTCATGCAGAATATCAAGCAAATTTCTGATGCAAAACTAAGAATCAGTTATGGTATCACCGGTAATAATAGGGTAAGTGATTTTGCTTATTTATCCTCAATCCTTTACCCAAAGAATAGTATGTATTCCTTTAATAATACAGTAGTAAATGTTTCGCAACCAGGAACATTAGGAAACTCAACCCTTAAATGGGAAAGTACTGAACAGATAAATACAGGATTGGATGTGTCTTTATTGGATAATAGAATATCTATGACGGTAGATTATTACGACAAAAAGACCTATAACCTACTTATCTATTCAAATTTACCCTATGTATCGGGCTTTTCACAAGCGTACAAAAACATTGGGAAGGTGAGAAATCAAGGAATTGAGTTTTCAATAGCTACCACAAATATTAAAAGAAATGGATTTTTATGGACATCTAGTTTCAATATTTCTTTTAATAAAAACAGAGTATTAGCTTTAAATAATGGACAGGAAAGTGTATTGACAAATGTAGGTTTTGAGAGTGGTGCTTATACCGACCCATTGTACATTGCCAAGATTGGGCAGCCTGTCGCACAATTTTATGGGTATGTTTGGCAAGGTAACTATCAATATAGTGATTTTAATAAAGTTGCGAACACTTATATCATTAAAGACAACGTGACAAATAATGGAAATAATAGAAATATCATACAGCCGGGTGATATTAAATACAAGGATATAAATGGAGATGGTAAAGTAGATGCCAATGATTTGGTGCAAATTGGTAATCCTTATCCCATTCATATTGGTGGGATTAGTAATAATATTGTCTATAAAGGCTTTGACTTAAATATTTTCTTCCAATGGTCTTACGGTAATCAGGTTTTCAATGCCAATAGATTAGTCATGGAGGGTACAACGAGCTCTGTACTCAACCAATTTGCGACCTATAATAATCGGTGGACACCTCAAAATCAAAACAATGAATACTACCGATATGGAGGTCAGGGGCCTAGTGCCTTTTCTTCAAGGGTAGTAGAAGATGCATCATTCCTTAGACTGAAAACGGTTTCATTTGGTTATAATTTTTCTAACAAATTACTTTCTAAAATTAAGATAACTGCTTTAAGAGTTTATTCATCAGGTCAGAATCTATATACTTGGACAAAGTATTCAGGATTTGACCCCGAGGTCTCAACAAAGCAAAGTACTTTGACTCCGGGTTTTGATTACTCATCCTATGCAAGGGCAAGGACTATTACGTTTGGACTTAAGGTAACTTTTTAATCTCAATTACAATTTATGGTCAATATGAAAAATATATTTATTTGCCTTATCACTATCGGATGTTTGCTGTCAATGACGTCCTGCAATAAAATTTTAGATACCCATCCTACCGATTTCTCAACACCCGACCAATATTATAAAAGCGAGGCGGAACTAAATATCGCTCTTGCAGGAGTTTATTCCATATTGGCGAGTGGCCCCTTTTATGGAAGTTCTTATATCGTTTTTTTGAACTCCGGTAATGACGAAAATTGGTATAGAAGTACAAATGTAATTGGACCTCCTGTTTATACGTTTACCGCAGGCGAGTCAAGTTTAGCCGGGCTATGGAAAAATTTGTACAAAGGAATCAATATGGCGAATGCTTTATTGGAAAATATCAATACCCCTCAAATGGACTCGGCAAACAGGGCAGCAATCAAGGGTGAAGCATTATTTTTGAGAGCCTATTATTATTTCATTTTAGTACAGCATTGGGGAGATGTGCCTTTAAAGTTAACAAGCACAACCGCACCCGATGACATTCAATATGCACTTGCAAGGACACCTTCAAAAACAGTATATGCACAGATTATTTCAGATATGACTGCCGCTGATTCATTGGTAGATGAGATTTCCTCAATAGGGTTTAGTGGTAGGGTTAGCAAGACTGCCGTTGAAGGCATATTGTCAAGGGTATGCTTGTATATGGCAGGACAACCTGTAAATGATGTCTCTAAATATAAGGACGCAGTTTATTGGGCAAAAAAAGTGGTGGATTCTAAAAAACATACTTTAAACCCAAGCTATTCCCAAATATTTATCAATGAATGTCAGAATCTGTACGATACTAAAGAATGTATTTGGGAGGCTGAATTCTTTGGAAATTCTTCTGCTGCAACGGGTGGTGCAAACGGTGCTTATGGAAGTGTGGGCATATTTTTGGGTGTGCCATGCACTGATTTGAATATTGGTTATTGTTATGGATTTGTGTATGCAATGGGGCTGTTATACAAGTCCTTTGATGCAACAGATAATCGAAGGGATTGGGTGGTTGCACCTTATATTTATAGCGGAACCAATAAGGTGGCGGTTGCTACGACACAATATTATAGCCGGTTTCCTGGAAAATGGAGGAGAGAATATGAGCAACTAACACCTAAAACAAAGGCTACCTGCGGAACAAACTTCCCAATATTAAGATATGCTGATGTGTTACTAATGTTGGCTGAAGCTGAAAATGAAGTAAATGGGCCTACAAATGCCCTGCAATACCTAAACCTAGTAAGGACAAGGGCAGGTTTGTCTGCGTATTTACCTACAAATAATGCGGTTAATACACAAGATGGATTTAGGAAAAGCATTCAGGATGAACGTTACAAAGAATTGGCTTATGAATGTTTAAGAACAATGGATTTGGTGA
>CANCPA010000394.1 GCA_947379895.1 Chitinophagaceae bacterium
CAGGCATCAATAGTATATCTATTTTGCCATCTGCTATCAGATTCGTATTCCTATTGCTTTTTTTATTTTCAATGCAGATATTTGGTCAAACACAAATCGTGTCTTGGTCTAATACAAATTCCATCACAAACGCAAATATGCCTGTTTCAAGTATAAATGCAAACCTGTCTGCTACCACAAAGATTTCCTATAATGGATTAACGCCTAGTACCTCAAATAATCGATGGAGTTTTAAGGGATGGGACGTAAGTAGTCTTGATAAGAATTTTGTATTCATTGAATTATATACTAATAAGGGTTCCTTTTTGAACTTAAATGCCTCCACAATAGCAATCAGTGCGGGTAGTTCCACCACAGGCCCTAATTCATTCACCTTATATGCGAGTAGTGACGGAGGAAATAATTACAATAATATTACCACTGTTTCTTCTGCTTGTACAGGACAAAGTGGACTACTTAATTACACACTTCCTACTACCGGCTATAATGGTTTAACTTCTATATTATTCAAATTAGTTGGGAACACAACCGCTTGTAATGGTTTGACGACTTTGCCAATTGGCACTAGCGGTTTTGATAAAATAGCAATTAATGGTTATGTGTTTCAAGATACAAAGAATACCAATTTAAGTAGTTACAGTTTTATGCCTCAAGTTTTTCCTACAACAGGAGGCTTTGATTCTGCTAACAAGAAGGATGGAAGTGGATGGGATATTTCCTGGACTATTGGTCAGCCAATAGATGAAACATTCTTTGAATATGGCACTAGACTGACTCAAGGTTTTCAACAAGTGGATGCTCCACGTATTTTTTCTTTTTCACCTACTACAGCAAGTTCTTATGATACAGTTTTGATTAATGGAACTGCTTTGAGTGGCACGACTTCTGTTTCTTTTGGAGATATTTCTGCTCTTTATTTTAATGTATTAAATGATACCACTATACAAGCCGTAGTAGGAAATGGTGCTAGTGGGAATGTTCAGGTTTCTAACCCATCAGGAACAGGATTCCTCGGTGGATTTACTTATAATAATCTACCTACTATCACAGCTGTCTCTCCTTTGTCAGGCCCTGTTGGCACTCTAGTTACATTTACGGGAAGTAACTTTTTTGATACAACTTCAATTAAAATCGGGGGCGTTAATGCCATTCGAATATCAAATAGCAGAACAACCCTCGTTGCCATGGTAATGCCAAATGCAGTTACGGGTATTACTTCTCTTACTAATGGTGGACATACGGCAAACGGCTCCACTTTCACAGTAGTCGCTACTCCTTTTCCTGTTACGCAACAAGGAAACAAATTAGTTGGAACAGGAGGTTCGATAGATGGTCAAGTGGGACAAGGATATTCCGTATCAATCAGTGCCGACGGCAATACGGCAATTGTAGGGGGCAATTTGGATGAAAACAATATTGGTGCTGCATGGATTTACACCCGAACAGGCAGTGTTTGGATACAACAGGGCAATAAACTTAAAGCACCTAGTATCGATGAAACCTCTCCAAGTTTTGGGACTTCTGTAGGCATTAGTGCAGATGGCAATACTGCTATTATTGGTGGTTCGAATGACCATTCAGGAATGGGTGCCGCTTGGATTTATACTCGAGATATGACTAGCAAAACATGGTCTTTTCAAAGTAAACTTGTAGGAACAGGAAGTATTGGGTCAATCGTTTATCAGGGAGCCTCCGTTGGAATTAGTGGTGATGGAAACACTGCAATCTTGGGTGGATACTATGATAGCTATGGTAAAGGCGCTGCTTGGATATTTAATCGTTCGGGTACATCTTGGACACAAACAGGCAATAAATTAGTCGGTTCTTCTAGTAGTATTGACGCACAATTAGGGTATTCAGTTTCAATGAGTGCCGATGGTAAAACAGCCTCAATTGGGGGTAATCAAGACAATGCAGGTGAAGGTGCAGTATGGATTTTCAGGAATAGTACAAACGGATGGAGTCAGCAAACAAAACTTGCAGACAATAATAGCATCAACTCCAATCAGGGTAGTGCCGTTGCTTTGAGTGCCGATGGCAATACAGTTATTATTGGTGGACCATTTGATAATAATCAAGTGGGGGCATCTTGGATATATCAATACAGTGGCGGCACATGGGTACAATCGGCAAAACTTATTGGAACTAATGGCATCGGTCTTTCGCAACAAGGTTATTCTGTTGCATTAAGTGCCGATGGGAAAACTGCAACTGTGGGGGGTACTTATGATAACAATGGTGTTGGTGCAGGATGGGTTTTTGCTAAGAGTGGAGTCAATTGGGTTCAACAAGCAAGTAATTTGAAACCTAATGGAAGTGTAGGAAATGGTTATTTTGGAAGTTCAATAGCATTGAGTGCTGATGGCAAAACAGGAATAGTAGGCGCAAACAATGATAATAATGGTCTAGGCGCTGCTTGGTTATTTGTGGGTAGCCTCCTTCCTAGTATCAAATCTTTTACCCCGGATTCTGCTGTTGCAGGTGCCGTTGTAACTATTAAGGGAGCAAATTTATCGAGTGCAAAAACCGTGAGTTTTGGAGGTATTCCTGCAAAGTCATTCAGTATTTCAGTCATCAATGGAGATACAGTTATTCTAGCTACTGTTTCGAATGGCGCGAGTGGATTTGTAAAGGTTACAAATGCGAATGGTGCAGATAGTGCCGCAGGTTTTGTATTGTTAACCTGTACAACAGTTTATTCTACTACTTCGAGAACAATTTGTGCAGACGCTTTTCCATATAGCTGGAACAATCTTGTTTGTAATTCAGCGGGTACTTATAAAGTGACCTTGAAAGCGAAATCAGGCTGTGATAGCATTGCAACGTTGATATTGACAGCTAACTCATTGCCAAAACCAATTATTAGTAATTCCACTACAGGATGTGCAATTGTTACACTAGTGGCTAGCGGCGGAAAATCATATTTATGGAATGGAGGTAATTCTATTGCAACTGCCACGAATACATTCTTCAAAACGGGTGCTTATTCAGTAACAGTAACGGATACAAACAATTGTTCTGCCTCTGCAACTACGATTGTAACAGTCAATCAATTACCTATTGCAAAGATTTCGGGTGTAACAAGTGGTTGCGATAGTGTGAGGCTAATAGCAAGTGGTGGAAATGCCTATTTGTGGAATGGAGGTAAATATCCAACTTCATCATCTAATACATTTACAACAAGTGG
>CANCPA010000395.1 GCA_947379895.1 Chitinophagaceae bacterium
GTAAGTGTTGATGAATGAATTGTTTGTTTGCTTTCTTGTGAAAGGATGGAAACATTATAAAGACCGGCAGCTACTATTGAGTTGAAACGAACAACATGTGTTCCATTGCCCCCTCCATGAATAATTGTACTTTCAGCTACTTTTTGTCCCAATGCATTTGTGATACTAACGATGTATTTACCTGCTAGAACATTACCTAATTGAACATTTAGTGTCTTACCTACTAACGGATTAGGATATATAGTTGTTAGTGGTGAGTGGTGAGTGGTGAGTGTGGATGTGTTACTATAAACTACTTTACCATCAATACCGATTGCTTTTATGCGATAGTAGGTGGTATTTTCCAAAGGTTTAGTATCTTCAATTGTATAATTATACAAACCAGTTGCCTTAACAGTTGCGATGTCTGTAAAGTGTTTTCCATCAATACTGCGTTCTACCTGATAGCTAGCAAAAATATTTTCAGTGGACACAGTCCAATTAATCGCTACCCCATTTGTGTTTTTCAATGCACTAATATTAGTAAAGCTGATAGGTAAGATGATCGCAGACTTAGTAAATACCACTTCAAAACGGTTTGCACCCACACTTGAAGTATCGGCAGTGACATTGAAATCGTATTGTTGATTGAGTCTGACATCTTTATTTATCTTCAAGTACTTGTCTCGCAATACAATGGAAGTGGAAGAATCTACCCCCTCAAAATCACTGAACAACAACCTATATGATCCTTTACTTGAGCTTGATATGGCCAATTGAATCGTGTCCATATATATTGTGTTTGGTAAAGTAGCAATTGCTAAACGGTTGCCTCCCTTAATAGCAGCAAGTGATTGACTTGCACCACTAAATGAATTAGCATCCCAATCAGGGTTGTATGTCCTTGAACCTTTAGCGTTGAATCTTAAAACTACCTCATCTAATAAGGAATTGCTTATTGAATTTAGGCCTACCCTTACCAATTTATTGTTTGCAGTTCCAAAATACTTAGTATTAGGTATTGTACCATTTGCCTTATGTGTTTCTTGAAAAGTTACAGAACCATTCTTGTTTGCCTCAACAAAGAATGCCTGCCCTATTGCCAAATAATCGCCACGGATATCATCATATCCTGTAGCTCCATTTGCTATAATTCCTGCAGAGTAGGTAGTATAGTTGCCATTACCAAAAGGACTATATGACCACATCTTATTATTTATAGTTGAATTTGCCGCTTGTAATGCAGTAAAACTTATCTGACTTGGATATGGGTTTGCCAACAAAGTATATTTCTGTCCTGCCGTATCATTCAACGCAACAGTTACTGGTCCTGACATAATAGTACCTGTTACAATTAGTTTTACAGCTTCAGGGGCAGAAGGAGTACCGCTGTTTAATTGATTCTGACAACTTATGTTACTACTATTTCTATCCCCCCTGATATTTACTCGGAATCCTGTTCCCGGAGTTTGATAAGTTTGACCTGTATTTGGAATACCCACCCATCTACTTCCATTGACCAAGAATGCATTGTAATTGAATATGGTAGCTGCATTATTTTGAGTAGCATCAAATCCATTGCTGTTGTACTTGTCTGTTAAGCCTGCATCACCTGATGTGGAACCACAAACAGTACCTCCTGAACCAGGTCCTGTTACATAGATATTTTGTTGCCATCCATTACGGAAAGTAGTATTGACAGGACTTCCTAAGAAACTAAACTTCCGAGCTGACTTAGCAGAAATATACCGTTGAATAGTCACATTACCTGTTATAGTACCCAACATTTGATCGATTCTTGCAGTACCATTACTATCAGACAAAAGGGTAAGATTGCCACCTGTATTAAAGGTTCCTGCCATCGGAGTGATTGTTCCTTTCACATACAATGCATTACCCAAAGTGATAGAACCAGAAGTATTTATGGTCAGATTATTCAGTGCATTCGTAGTATCAATTGTGGCAGGATTGAAATAGACAGTTCCAGTAGAGTTGCCTGCAAAAGTCAAACTAGAAGTAGGGGAACCGGTAATATATCCTGTACCAGAAGCCGTACCATTGATGGTAAGACCGAATCCATTTAAGTTAAGCCCTGTGGTAATTTCAATATTGTTTACTGACAAATTAGTTGTCAACTTAGGAAAAGACTCATTGATAATTACGTTTGTACTTGAATTGGGCAAACCTCCGCACCAATTAGCTGACAAGTTAGCATCCCCACCTGCTATACCAATATAAGTACCTGCTACACAACCTATAGAACCCGTATTACCAATAATGAATTGATTGGTAACACCACTGCCTAAGGCAAGTGCAGTTTTAGTAATCGTATAAGGATTACTTCCACTTGGAGTTCCTTGTGTACTAACGGCATATCCTGCTGCACCAAAGAAACCTAAATCACAACTACTAGCTGGATTGAAACTTCCTGCGCCATCGGCCGCATTAAATTGATAAGTCATCGTAGCAGTAGTGGCAGCAGAACCTATAACAGTCCATTGCAAATTGGCTATTTGTGAAGGTGTACTAACAGATAATGTGATAGAATTACTTACTCCCACCGACAAATTAGAAGTGCCTGTTGTATTAGCAATTGTAATGGGTGTGTAAGAAGTTGCAGTACCAACAGGGAAGGTGATTGCCGTAGTTGACACACTATTCTTTGTCAATAATCCTGTTCCTCCTGTTACAATATAACTTGTTGAAGAAGCGGAAGACAATGTATTAAAAGTCAAATTGCTACTACCCAACGACAGATAACCACTTGTGAGAGTTAAAGTACCAGCAACAGTATAGTTGCTTGTATTGAGCGAAATGGTATTTGCACCACTCGTTGTATTATTGATGGTCAAATTATTGAATGTCGCATTTGATGCGGTAGAAATAGATTGATTGGCTGTGCCATTGAATATGACCGTAGAACCCGTTGCTGTTTCAGTACCCGTAGTGAAAGTGGCAGAGCGGTTGTAGTTGCCAGCAATATAAATAGTACCACTTAAAGTAATGTTATTAGTCGTCCTTGCCCCACTGATAGTGAGGTTATTGTAATAAGTGGCAGGAATAGTCTGTGCACCCGAACCATTGAAGTTGATGGTACTTCCTGTGGTTACGAAACTACTTGAGGAATAAGTAGCAGTATTCGAATAGGTATTTGCCACTCCAATGGTACCGCTACTTGCCAATGCAACATTTACTGTCCTTGA
>CANCPA010000396.1 GCA_947379895.1 Chitinophagaceae bacterium
GGACAGGTCACGACCTGTCCCTACGATACAACATTTGAACTGATTGAAATTTTGGGTTGCATAAATTCCTTATTTAAACTATCATTTAAGTACCATATTTTCCAACATTTCCCTTTTGTTAATACCTCGCCTATTTCTTAAGCAAAAACGTCATTGGAATGAATAGTCTTTTGGCCCAAAACTCTTCTGCATGACCATCACCATCGAAGACCTTCGACATAAAACTGCTTTTACTATATCCTTTTTTCAAGACAATGTTATTCACTCTTTTTTGATGTTCAGCATATAATGTATCGAGAGTGGAAGTACCGTAGTCGAAGTATAACTGATGATGTTTTGGGTCGGGAAGATTATTTGCTAGGTAGTTAAAAAAAGCGTCGGGGATAGGATTGTTTTCATTTGTAAATATGCCGGGCCAATGTGTTGAAAGACAAGCGGCACCACCAAAGATATTTGGATACTCACAAATTGCATACATCGATATGAGTCCTCCCATACTAGAACCTGCAATAAAGGTATTTGACCTGTTCGAATTTACCGAAAAAGCACTATCAATATAGGGTTTTAATTCTTTTACTATAAACTTGAGATAATTATCTGATTGAATTTTACCAGAAAATATAGCTGTACTTTTGAATCTTTTGGTTCGGTAAATTGTATCCTGTTGATATTGAGAGAGTGATTCAAATGGTTTCTGTGGAAAATAATCATCATGACGTTGCATGCCCGAATTCCATATTCCAACTACAATACAATTTCTAATTAATTTTTGCTGTATTAGGCTTCCAATTGTTTCGTCAACTCCCCATTCTTTATGAGCCCAATTATGGGTACTATCAAAAAGCATTTGTCCATCGTGCATATAAAGCACTGCATACTTTTTATGTTTTGAATATCCTTCAGGCAGCCAAATTTCTACATTTCTAGCGGCAATATATTCAGAGGTAAAGTTTTTTAAACAAATGATTTTACCGGAAGAAACTTGTGTTTCCTGTGCCCTCAAATTAAATACGAATACTAAGTTCAGTATCAATAAAAACAATCTTTTCATTTAGAAATTATTCAATGCCTTTAAAATCAATAGAAAATAAAAATCTGTTTATTACTTAGTTTTAAACATTCATTTGTCTGTAGGGCAATTTAATAGTAAAGATAGTCCCGACATTGATCGATGATTCTAGTGTAATGCTGCCACCTAAGAGTTTTACATTAGATTGTGTGAGATATAATCCCATTCCTTTACCTTCTTTTGAGATATCAAATCGTTGATATAATCCAAATATTTTTGCATGATTTCTTACTAAATCAATTCCCTTTCCATTATCTTTAAAGGTAAGAATAACTTCATCATTTTCTTTCTGCGAAATAACCTCAATAATAGGTGCAACTCCATCCCTTGCATATTTGATGGCGTTACTAATGATATTATAAAAGATACTCACCATATAGGATTTTATAGTTGTTATTCCTTCAACTTTCAAGAAATTGGCATTAATAGTAGCATTCGATTCTTCGATATTCTTTTCTAAAAGCATCAAAACCTCTGTCAAGATATCACTAAAAATAATTTCATGAAATTCTATTGTCTTATTTCTTAATGATAACAACTCATTTAAGTCTTTTATCACTTCATCAAGTTTCAGAGCACTCGAATGAATCATTTCTGCGATCTTTTCGGCTTCAATTTGCGATTTTTTTAACATAATCAACTTTGTCATACCTAAAATATTGGTAAGTGGAGAACGCAGATTATGTGATACTATATGAGAAAACTGTGTAAGATCCTCAATCGTAAGCGTAAGCTGTTTAATCAGTTTCTTCTGTTCGTCATCTCTTTGCTTTAGCTCAGTGATTTCTCGAAAAATTGTATATACTCCTTCTGTTTCTACTCTGCCCGGACGCCTAATTAACATTGAATTAATAGAAATCCAAGTAATACTTCCATCGGGTTTATGTACGCCCATCACCACACCATTTTGGGGTTCACCGGTTTTTAAAGTAATCATTGCAGGATGATCGTCTCCACCAAAAGGTTCACCCGATTCCTTTACACTTCTCCATCTAACATCAACAGAAGTCCTACCAATTAATTGGTCGTGTGTTAAGCCTAAAATGCGTTCTGCACTCGCATTACTAGATACTATATTCCCCTTCAAATCCTGTAAAACAACTCCTTCTTCCATCGTATTTAATATGGTAGAATTACGGCTTTCAATTAACCTGATACTTTCTTCAATTCTTTTGGCATTTGTAATATCCTGGTAAATTCCTAATACTCTTGTTGCCTTACCTAATTCATTTCTATCTAGTACCTTTCCCGAAGCGATAAACCACTTCCATTCTTTATCATTACCTAACATTCGATGTTCATAAGTGTAATAAGTATCAGTACCATCGATACAAAGATTTAAAGTATTTATTACTTTTTCTTTTTCTTGAGGATTCAATAGCTTTTTCCAATCTTCATAACTTAATTTCATTCCTTTAAAATGATAACCAAGAAAATCGGACCATTGTTTATTTACAGTTATAATTCCTGATTCAACATTCAATTCCCATATTCCAATACGTCCACTTCTAATAACCAATTCAAGATGATCTTTTTCCTCAAGCAACAATTCCCTCACCTTTAAATCATCTGTTACATCCCGACCCATACATTGAATTTCAACCACTTCTCCCTCTTTATTTCTGATTGCTACAAATTCCCATAAAGTAACAAAATACCCCCCTGCAGGATTAGGCTTTCTCATTTTAACTGTCTGAACACTTCCAGGAAAATGAAATAATGCAACAACGGCCTTTTCACACTCACCTAAATCCCCTTCATGAATTGTACGACCAAAATGGTTGCCTAATAGTTGTTCTTTTTTATAACCAAATTTTTCACAGAATGCCTCATTAACATAAGTATAATTGCCCTGCATGTCGGTGCGGATTAAATAAGTAGTATTCGATTCTAGCATTGAAGCCATCATTGCATCTTTTTGAAATAAAGCGTTTTCCCGTTCATAAAGACTCGTCAAATCGATGATTCCAATATTGAAGAATATATTTTCCGAAGAAATAGGAGTCCTTACTGGAGTACAACAGAACTCTAGATAGGTAATACTATCATCTCGTTTTTTTACGGGAAACACTCGCTTTTCTTCTGCTTTCGATATGATGGCATCTCTAAG
>CANCPA010000397.1 GCA_947379895.1 Chitinophagaceae bacterium
TAGAAGATCAGATGGTAATCCAGGATTGAAAGTAATTTGGCAAGGATATAGAAAACTTATGACGGCAGTAGAACTTTACGAAATTATGCCCAAAATAAAATCAGGCTAAAAACGATAAAAACAAAATTTTATTGTGCACAGAAAAAAAAAGTTTGGGTAAAGGGTAGCCCCTTAACATCATCTCTTTACACTCAAAAACAAAAAGGCTGCCCTTTACGGTACAGCCTCTTTTTATTTAATAATGAAATTGAAATCTACCTATAACTTATTACTTACAACCTACAACTTAATACCATTAGGCCGAATTTCTTCCTGCATTGATGATGCCAAAACTACAACGCATTGCTAACTTCTCGTAAGTAGTCTTTATCGGAGCATTTGAAACCAAGTCCTCTTCCAACTTCCTCACCTTAGTAATTGCATATTGCTGAATAGTAACTAAAGGCAACACAATACGTTCCCGCATTTGAATAGATAATTGATCAATCGGATAGTCCTGCATCAACTCTGTATTTCCCGAAAGTTTCAATACATATTTCTTTGTCAACTCAAATTCATCATGCACCATATTCCATATCTCTCCATAAATAGGATGTTCCTTTAGGAACGCTGTCAATGGGAAGAAACATTTATTCATCGCCATCTCACAATTATCCATCAGTGTTTTAAAGAATAGAGAATGATTGTACATACTAACTAATTCATCCCATCTGCCCTCGTCCTCAATTTCCTTAAAGGCAGTTCCAACACCATAATAACCCGTAACATTTTGTTTCAACTGACTCCAAGCACCCACAAATGGAATTGCCCTCAAATCTTTTAATACCACTTTAGTACCGGCACCTCTTTTAGCCGGACGGCTACCAATATTTGTAGAGGCATAAAACTTAAGCGCACTCGCATTACTTAGATAATCGGCAAAGTAAGGATGCCCCTTTAATCCGATATATGATTTGAAACTCTTCTCGGCCAACACATTTATCAACTCCTCTTCTTTCTCTAATAATGTAGTCTTGTTCTTCAACAACATATTATTAGATAATCCCGCATGAAGCAATTGCTCCATATTGAATTGTGCCGTATCAATTGTTCCGAAGTTGCTACTTACAGTTTGTCCTTGAACGGTCAATTGAATTTCCTTGTTAGCAATCTTGTCTCCCATTGAAGCATAAAACTGATGTGTTTTTCCACCGCCTCTTGCAGGGGGACCACCACGACCATCAAAGAATACTACATCTATTTCATATTGTTTAGAAATAGCCGTCAACTCTTCTTTTGCCTTATAAATACTCCAATTAGCCATAAGGTATCCACCATCCTTTGTACCGTCGGAGAAACCAACCATGATTGTTTGTTTCTTCCCTCTACGAATTAGGTGTTGACTATAAGCAGTATTCTCGTACAATTCCTTCATCACCTCTGCTGCGTGTTTCAAATCATCCACTGTTTCAAATAATGGAACGATATCGACTGTCATTTCCTCAGCTTTCCATCCACTCATCAAAAACAGTCCATATACTTCCATCACGTTCAATGCACTCGTACATTGACTGATGATATATCTATTACATCCCGATTCTCCATTTGTTTTCTGAATTATCTTGATAGCAGAAATTACCCTAGGCGTATCTTGATGCACATCATCGGTAAAGATGCTATCATCCACTTTTTGGGTAATAGAGGTAAGTGCCTCAATCTTTTCGGCTGTCGTTAATAGTACATAAGTCTTTGGCAAGATATCGGTTTTCTTTGCAACGCAATCTATCACCTTCACATGAACACTACTATCTTGACGAATATCGATTGAAGCAAAGTGCAAACCAAACACTTCCACCTTTCCGATGAAACTATCTATCAAATCAATAAAAAGATTGTTGTGTTGATAGACAATCATGTGCCTTACTTCATGCAATAAATCAAGAATTGACTGTTTAGTCATCCCCGCCTCATAATCGCATAGATATAATTGATTGTATAAATTCTTTTCTAACTTATTCATCAACACATCAACTCCCTTGAAGGTGAGACGTTTTCTGAGTCGTCTCGCATCCTTGTGATAACATTTGATGATGCCATTACGTAAAGCCTCAGCCACTTTTAAAGTAGTATCTGCTTTCACAAAAGGATTGCCATCTCGATCCCCACCCGGCCAAAAGCCCATCTTAATAATCGGATTGTCGGCACAAACTACATTTGGATAAGCTTGTTTTAGGTTGGTAATTATTTTTCCTGTAGCCTGATAAAATACATTTTCTAAGTACCAAAGCAAACTCAAAGCCTCATCATAAGGGGAAGGCTTTTCTTTTTGGAAAAAAGGAGTACGCCCTAGTTGTTGCAGATAAGTATAAATATGCGCCTCATTATTATGGTCAACTGCCGAAGAAATATCATGGATAATTCCAAGAACCGCCCCTCGATAAAACTGTGTAGGATGCGCAGTTAATACCAATTGAATATTAAAGTCTTTCAATTTTTCAGTAAGTGCATTCTCTGATTGATCTTGTTCAACTACCATTTCGAGGTGTTTCATCGTACCTTTCCCTCCCATGTCATGCACTTTTGTAAAAGCAGCATCTTCAAGGGCATCAAACAATACTACTTGTCTTTCTACATATTGTACAAATCGAAACAACAAATCAGCTTTTTCTTCATCCTTTATATATGAGGTTTGCTTTGCAAAAAATTCATCAATGATTTCTACAGGACTAAGCCCTTTGTGATATCCTTCTTCACAATTAACCAAAAGCAAGGATACTAAAACACCCGTTTTTTCAATACGATGAAAGGGAAGAGAGCCGAAGAGACTGTTGTACAATTGGAATTTGATTCCAACACTGTTTTTAAATTTTTGTAGTCCGATAGAACTATTCGTCATGAGCTGTGTGTTATGTGTATTTAATATTGTTTCTAGTTTATTGATTTAACTTTTAATAACAGTTTTGCTTGGAAAACTGTTCATTTATCAACTAAATCAAAATAATCCTGCACTATTCATGCAGGCCTTTCCATAACAGCAAGCTAATAAGTGGCGAAAATTAGGAAAAAATGTTTATCAATTTACATTATTCTATTACCTTAGCGGCGTTAAGATGAAAAAACAGCAAAAAATATCAGTTTTCGTATCTGCAATCACTCTGATTGCAACAACAT
>CANCPA010000398.1 GCA_947379895.1 Chitinophagaceae bacterium
GCATTAGTTTATAGGGATGAAGAACGGGATAGTAAAGTGTCAATAGCCATTAATAAGGATATTTTCAATAAAACTAATTGGACATTACAAGACCTTACAGATTCATCTGTTGGAGCGTGGGAGCCGTCTTTTGATACTGAATTATGGAAGAATAAAAAGCAGTTGAATCTTTTTGTACAGTTTGCGAATCAAGAGAATTCAGATACTAAAATAACGGCTATCACTCAACCACAGAGTATTAATGTGTTGGAATGCAAGTTTTAGGGATTGCATTGGAAATGATTAGCAAAGGTCAAATAGAAATTTATAAGATTATTTTATATTGGAAGTACTTTAGTGCACCTTTGTAAAATTGTTATAGAAGCCTTTATTCTTACATTTTCTATATAATTTAACTAATATTCTTTGCTAGCTTAATCACCTAAATAATAAAGTTTAAAGCTTTGTTTCTCGAGAGTCAATTAAACGAGGAAGTAATATATGAATAGGAAAAAATTAGTAAAGCCATTACATAATAACATTAAGCTGCTGTTTCAAAATTTGATATTTGAAACAGCAGCTAATTAGGATCATAAACTTTTCAAAATTCTATCTTTCAATCCTCATTCTATAAAATGAACGCCAAACAAATATCAAGGCTACTGTTAAGAACACTAATCCAAAATAAGGTGCTATATCCCTGAAATCTTTAGAAATAGCTATTTCCATTGCTAATAACCCAAATAAGGTAGTAAACTTAATAATTGGATTTAATGCTACAGAAGAAGTGTCCTTGAAAGGATCTCCTACGGTATCACCAATTACAGTCGCATCATGTAAAGGTGACCCCTTTGCCTTTAAATCAATTTCAACCACTTTTTTAGCGTTATCCCAAGCACCTCCTGCATTCGCCATGAATATTGCTTGAAACAAGCCAAATACTGCAATTGCAATTAGATAACTAACAAACAAAGCAACCGCATTATTACCACCGATACTTGAAGGAGAAGAAAAACAGGCGAATGCTAATGCAAAGAAGAAGATACCTACAAAGATGTTGAACATACCTTTTTGTGCATATTGCGTACAAATTCGAACTACTTCTGATGATTTCTCTACATCTGCCTTTCTTGGTGCATTCGGATCTAGATTGATATGTTTTTTGATGTATTCAACTGCCCGATAGGCACCTGTAGTCACCGCCTGCATTGATGCTCCTGTGAACCAATAAATAACAGAACCTCCAAGTATGAATCCAAGAATAGTGTACGGATTCAGTAGATTAAGAATCTTTTCAGGTTCAATATTTAATGTATTTTTTATCATTAATATTAAAGAGAAAATCATAGTAGTCGCTCCGACAACTGCCGTACCTATTAAAACCGGTTTAGCGGTGGCTTTAAAAGTATTTCCTGCACCATCGTTAGCCTCTAAATAATACTTTGATTTTTCCCAATCCGGTTTGAAACCAAAATCCTTTTCTATTTCTGCATCAATGTTTGGTACCTCTTCTATTAAAGATAATTCATAAACCGATTGTGCATTGTCTGTTACAGGACCATAACTATCCACAGCAATTGTAACAGGTCCCATTCCTAACATGCCAAAAGCTACCAACCCAAAAGCAAAAATGGAAGGATAAATCATGAACCCGTCTAGTCCAAAAGTGCTTGCAAAATAAGCTGCAAACATTAACACAAAGAATACGAGTCCTTGCCAAAAGGCCGAGAAATTACCTGCTACCAAGCCAGAAAGAATGACTAACGATGCTCCTCCTTCTTTTCCGGCACTTACTATTTCTTGTACATGAGTAGATTTTGGTGAAGTAAATATCTTAGTAAACTCAGGTATTAAAGCTGCACCAAGCGTTCCACAACTGATAATTGTTGCCAAAATCCACCACATATTTGGATTGCCATTAATGTCTGGAATCATGATTTTGCTAACGATATAAGTTACAATAATGGATAGAATTGAAGTTATCCAAACTAGGTTTGTGAGTGGAGTTTCAAAGTCAATATCTTCCTTATTACCAAATAGGACATCACTGATAAAGCCATTTATCCAAAAGGCTACCACTGAAGTAATAACCATTAGAATACGCATTACAAAAATCCATACCAATAATGCGGTTTGAATATTGCCAGTAAGCTCAGGATTCATGCCTAATGTTGTGCCCCCTACTGCTAATAAAATAAATGAAATGAGGGCAACACCTGTTACTCCGTAAGTTTCAAATCCATCTGCCGTTGGACCAACAGAATCTCCTGCATTGTCACCTGCACAGTCTGCAATTACGCCAGGATTTCGAGGGTCATCTTCTCCAATTTTGAATACGACTTTCATTAAATCGGAACCAATGTCAGCAATTTTTGTGAAGATCCCCCCTGCAATACGCAAGGCAGATGCTCCAAGTGATTCACCGATAGCAAATCCAATGAAACAGGCTCCTGCCAAATTTGATGGCATCAATAAAAGGATAATTAACATCATCATCAACTCAACACAAATCAAAACTACACCGATACTCATTCCAGCATTTAATGGTATTTTCAATAGTCGTAGAGGTTTCCTTTGTAAAGATGCAAATGCCATACGGGCATTAGCTAGTGTATTCATTCGGATACCAAAGGCGGCTACTGAATAGGAGCCAAGAATCCCGATGACTGTCCAAGATAAAATGAGTAATACACCTCCAACTCCAAAGAGTGAATGCCCTTCATGATCTTTTGCTAGGAACCCAAAGTACGCAGCAACGGCTGCTCCAATAAAAATAAATAGAATGGCTAAAAACTTGCCCTGTTGTCGTAAGTAAGCGCCACAAGTTTTGTAGATAACGTCACCGATTTCTAGCATCGTACGGTGGGCGGGTAAACTCTTTACTTTCTTGAATTGATACAATCCAAAAAACAATCCTAAAATAGTAATCAGAAATCCCCAATATAAAATGTGTGCCGAGTGTATTGCATCGGGGATTTTAAGGTCAGCTTCGCTAGCAAAACTAATTACGGGTGTAGTTGAAAAGCCAAAAATAACGGCTGTGAACTGATAAACCTTTTTCATATAATCAATGTTTAATTGTTTGACAAATTCAAGTTGCACTGTTTTTGGTTGCATGCTTAAAATTTTGACAATCTCTTAATCCTATTGATTTGAGTAGAATGTTGGA
>CANCPA010000399.1 GCA_947379895.1 Chitinophagaceae bacterium
AAATGAACATTGCCATTGTGAGAGCATTTATTGAACTAAGAAAATTTGCATCGCAATATGCAGACATCATTGTTCAATTAAAGGACTTAAAAGATAGGGTTGGAAATCATGATGCTCATTTGGATAAGATTTATGAGGCATTAGATAAATTGCTTACAAAACAAGATGAAGAAATAGATTGGGGAACAAGACAAAGAATAGGTTTTAAAACTGTTTAATTAAAGAAGAGAATGAAATCATTATTTACTTTTTTATTGATAATAATTATTTTCAGTGTTACGGCACAGGAAGGGGTTATTGTGAAGTATTTTGATTATGCTTGGAAACCTACTTCTAAGGAATATGCAAGCTATTATACTCATTTTGTAAAAGAAGATACTTTGTATAAATGTATTTCTTATTATTCTAAATCAAATAAGATTTACGCAAAATCTACTTACGCCGATACCTTGTTTTCAAAAGGAAAAGCAAGAGGGGAAATGGTATTATATTATGAGAATGGATTCTTGAAAGATTCTTCATTTTTTAATAATTTGGGCATAATGCAATTTTCATACTACTATTATCAGAACGGTAATATTTCTGTCAGGAAAATCAATCCGTCAGATTCGAATAAAATTGACATAACTAATTACAATGAAAATGGAAGTTTGTGGATGCATCAGTATTTTGACACAACTGCTAAAAAAATGATTAAAGTAGGCTATGATGAGAGTGGGAAAATTAATACAAAATTCATTTTTCAAAAGGAAGCAGAGTTCCCAGGTGGGCGAAAAGGTTGGAAAGAATATTTACAAAAAAATTTAAGAAGTGATTTACCTACGATAAATGGTGCTCCAAAAGGCATATATACAGTAACATTAGACTTTTTAGTTGATAAGGACGGTACTGTTTCAAACATTACGAATGATATTAATTTAGGATTTGGTATCAGTGAAGAAGCAATAAGAGTATTAACGGATGGGCCTAAATGGACTCCAGCAATCCAAAATGGCCATACAGTAAAATATCGAGCAAGGCAACAAATATCATTTGTAGTTGATTAGTAAAAATTTAATAAATATATTATGTCAGAAACATTAATACTCGAAAAAGAACCCCAAGCAATAATAACTAACACCCCTTTAGGGGACGGGGGCGAGGCTTGGGATAATAAGGCAGGAACAAGCATCACAGGTTCTCAAGCTGTCTTGGAAGCCTTGATTGTTGAGGGAGTGGATACCGTCTTTGGTTATCCGGGTGGGGCAATCATGCCTATTTATGATGCCTTGTATGATTATCATGATAAAATAGAACATATTCTTGTTCGTCACGAACAAGGTGGTATTCATGCGGGTCAGGGTTATGCAAGAAGTTCAGGAAGAGTAGGTGTCGTATTCGCAACGAGTGGTCCCGGTGCAACTAATTTGGTTACAGGTTTGGCCGATGCCATGATTGATAGTACCCCTTTAGTGTGTATTACAGGTCAGGTGTTTGCTCACTTATTGGGTACAGATGCATTTCAGGAAGTGGATGTAATTAATATCACCACGCCTGTTACTAAATGGAATTGTCAGGTGACAGATGCAACTGAAATACCGAATGCATTAGCAAAGGCTTTCTTCATTGCAAGGACGGGAAGACCGGGCCCTGTATTAGTGGATATTACCAAGAATGCACAATTGCAAAAGTTCGATTATGAAGGATATAAACCTTGTGAACATATCCGTAGTTATCGTCCTAAACCAATTGTTAGGAAGTCCTATATAGAACAAGCTGCTGCATTAATAAATGCTGCAAAGAAACCTTTTGTCATCTTTGGTCAAGGAGTCATACTAGGAGAAGCAGAAAAAGAGTTTAAAGCCTTTATAGAGAAGGGGGGATTACCTGCTGCTTGGACAATCTTAGGATTGAGTGCGTTGTCAACTGACCATCCTTTGAATGTTGGGATGTTGGGTATGCATGGCAATTATGGCCCTAACGTATTGACAAATGAATGCGATGTATTGATTGCTATAGGTATGCGTTTTGATGACCGTGTAACGGGTCGTTTAGATAAATATGCTAAGCAAGCAAAGGTCATTCATTTGGATATTGACCCTGCCGAAATAGATAAGAATGTAAAGACTACAGTTCCTGTTTGGGGTGATTGTAAAGAAACATTACCATTGCTTACTCAATTATTGATTAAGAAAGAACATACAGATTGGCATAATCAATTCAAGGCCCTTTCTACTAAGGAAACAGAAATTGTAATACATAAAGAACTGAATCCTACCGAAGGCGAAATGACAATGGGTGAGGTAATGAATGTCTTGAATGAGTTGACGGGAGGTAATGCCATCATTGTAACAGATGTTGGACAACATCAGATGGTTGCTTGTCGATATGCAAAGTTCAATCAATCGAAAAGTAACATCACATCGGGTGGGGCAGGAACAATGGGATTCGGCTTGCCTGCTGCAATTGGTGCAAAGTATGGTGCACCCGAAAGAACAGTTGTTGCAATCATTGGCGACGGAGGTATTCAAATGACTATTCAGGAATTTGGTACTATCATGCAAACAGGTGTCAATGTAAAAATATTGATTTTGAACAATCGTTTCTTAGGAATGGTAAGACAATGGCAACAACTATTTCATGAAAAAAGATATTCATTCGTAAATATAGAAAGCCCTGATTATGTAACAGTTGCTAAGGGTTATCGCATTGAAGGGTCAAGTATTAATGAAAGAAAAGACTTACGAAATGCTTTGTCAACTATGTTGAATCATAATGGTTCATACATGTTAGAAGTAATGGTTGCAAAAGAAGATAATGTATTCCCGATGGTACCACAAGGAAGAGGTGTTTCTGAAATTGTTTTGACAAAAGATGATGTGTAGGGACAGGTTGAAACCTGTCCTATGAAGACATATAAATGTCTAAATAATAGGATTTTATTCCGTTTAATAAAATGAAAATTCGCAAGAATTGAAAATAAATAGAAATGATACAATCACATAATAATATACAATACGCTCCTACTGATTCACAGTCAGGACCTGTTAAACAAGAATTCACTATCACAGTTTATACCGAGAATCAGGTAGGCTTGCTAAATCGTATTGCGATTATCTTCTCAAGAAGAAAAA
>CANCPA010000400.1 GCA_947379895.1 Chitinophagaceae bacterium
GGAATGTTAGTAGGTTGTAAGAAACATTATTTGACAAACATTGTGACTTCAAAGTTTTGGAATATTTCCTAATAGGAATTTCTTGCAAAATACAAAAAGCCCCCATGAGATCATGAATAGTGCAATTTGTAAGATACTTCACGAAAATCAGAGTTCTAGTTCATGAATACTGTCACGGACTAGATGTTACTTATTTACAACAGTCAACAATTTTATATAAATCATATTTTCCGCCTCCTTCATGTCGCAGACATCTCCAATAAAGTCAATACCCAAATCCTATTAATCATATAATCCTAAAAATCCTAATTCAGACACTCTTTCCCAAGCAACATCCCTTCAAGGGACGGGGGCAATCAAATCAACCACAATTTTAATGACATAAAAAAAGGTCAAAAGTCCTAGTCTCTCAACTAAAAGCATTCAACCTCAAAACCTAATACGTATAACTTAATACGTACAACTTAATACGTATAACTTAATACGTATAACGTAATACTTACAACCACTAACCACTTACCACTACTTCCTCCATCTGCACTGTAAAATTCATCTTCTCTCCAGCAGCAATCGTCTTTATATGTGTTTGTGGCTCATACCCAATTGCTGAAAGTACAATATGATACGTACCAGGAACAAACTCAGCAATCTGTGCTACACCTTGTATGTTACTTCTTCCCACACGTTTAAGTTCTGTAATTGTCATTATTCCTCCCTCAATTGCATTCGATGTGCCTGCCTGCAAAAACACAGCTTTTAAAATTGTATGCTGCACATTTCCGCCAAATACAAGTGAATTTGCTAAGTCAGTGATAAGTTGCAAGTTTGCATGTTCTCCTATCGTATATGCTCCATTTATCAAGTTGACAATCGTCTCCTCACCTGCCGAAGCATCTAAAAATGCAGGAATATACAAGGCGGTAACTGTCCTTTGTGCGTTTCGTGTAGCAGAAGGTGCTTGTTGCAAAGTGTGTAACAATTCAATAGCATTTTCAATATCGGTGAGTTGTAATGCAGTTATAGAGGTGGCAGCAATGATTGCTGTCTTATTCGCATTCAATACACCATAAGTGTACTTAGCCAATTGCATCATAGCATTAATTTTACCTCTAAAATCTGATTTATAAATTGTGAAATCTTTAATCAATTGTTCATTCTTCTGTGATTTTGCCCATTCTAATGCCAATAAACAAGCAGCCTCTATTTGACTCACCACACTTTTCCTAGCAGTAGTCTTCATTTTAGTTTTTGGAACTGTCGCCTTAGGTTGTTTCTTAGCAGAAACGTCATCAATTTTTGTGACTAATCCTTTAAACCTTTCAATAGCAGTAAGTAATTGTGTGTTTCCTGCAAAAGATTCTACATACGCTGCTAAAAACAAAAATATTTGTAGAAAAACTGAATACTTTTCATTCTGATGATAATTCATGATGTATTTATTTATGTGTTAAAAAATGTTTGAAAAATTGATTTTCCTTAAAACCTAATTCTTTTATTTTCGATGATCAATCTTAATCAGCCTTTAATTCCCTTCTTGAGGGGTTGCTGAAGGCCGGGGTGGTAACAATTTAATAAATCCTCCCACCTGAAAAACAAAATCATCGTTTATAACTTGTGAATCATTAAGTAAAACTTCAAAGTCAGCATTAACAACTTGTAGTTCAGAAACATAATCTTCAAGTCCACTTATAATAACGCCGAGGTCAGCAACAATAACTTAGCGGTCAGTAATAATTTCTTAAAGGTCAGCTAAATTAACTTATACGTCAGCAGCAATAACTTCGAGTGCAGCTTCATAATCTTGCATGACAGCGACATCATTTTTGGGTAATTCCTTAAAAAAACAATATCCTGCCTGTTTGATTTATATAGGTAAGGGTGGGCTATGAATAGTTAACGGAAAAATTCCAATGAGTATATATTGATATAACATGTAAGTGTAATTCATACCGTTGTATTATTAGAGGGCAAAGGTGAAGGGGGAAATGTCAATGCGTATTACACAATCTCGTATAAGATTTCTATAATTCTTAGGTTTTGGAAAATCATTAAAAAATGGGAATTATTGTTACTTCACAGGTACTTCTTACTATAAGGCCATCGGGTATAGACAATTAATCAAAAGGATGAACATACATCCATTTATTTCAAAAAAGTATTTGTGTGCCTTGTTTTTTCGTTGTTTTCCTTGTGGTAAATCCTTCTGAGTAATAACGAAGAATTTATTTTGAGGTCAAAAAAAAGGCTTCGCTCGATGCGAAGCCTCTTTGAGTTCTTTTAGTACTATAAAAATATTCTATCCCATTATATTTTGTCCTTTCATTGCCCCACTGATTGCTTCATCCATTGCACGTTCAGCAAAAGGACGAGTCACTTCATTGAGTTCTTCTGTTTTAGTTTGTATTAGATTCTTATCTTCCATTGTAATTGCCAATTGCAATGCTTGCATCGCCTGTGCAGTCACTAACAATTCTTCTTTGGAAATTAATCCTGAATTTTTTGTCAAGAACTTCTCGGTTACATTCAGTAATTGTTCCCCCTCTGTTCTTGCCTCAACTAAAGCACGCGTTTGAATATCATCTTTTGCATGTGTAATGCTATCCATCAACATTTTTTCTACCTCTGCATCAGTCAACCCATATTGTGGTTTTACTTCAATACTTTGTTGAACGCCACTGCGTAATTCTTTGGCAGTGACCACCAATATACCATCGGCATTAATCAAGAAACCAACTTCTACCTTCGGCAATCCTGCCGGCATTCCAGGAATACCCGTCAGATTGAACTCAGCCAATTTACGATTGTCCTTAACCAAATCCCTTTCCCCCTGAAAAACAGAAATCCGCATTCCACTCTGCCCATCCTGATAGGTGGTATATTGTCTGCCCACCTTTGTAGGAATCTTTGAATTACGAGGAATCAATACATCCATCAATCCGCCCATAGTTTCCAAACCAAGACTCAACGGCGTAATATCCAGTAACAAGAAGTCCTTATTATTTCCAGCTAAAATATCTGCTTGAATTGCTGCACCGAGTGCAACCACTTCATCAGGATTCACTGAATCATTAACAGGCTTTCCAAAAAATGCACTCACGGCATTCTTTA
>CANCPA010000401.1 GCA_947379895.1 Chitinophagaceae bacterium
GTTGCAGAGGGGTTTGTTTTTGATGTTTTAAATTCTGTACCACTGATTAAAGATTAGAGTGATTAAAATGATTATACTCTGTTTCAGTGATTGAAATTGAATATAATAAAAAGACTCGCAAATTTGCGAGTCTTAAAATCTTAAACTTGGTTACATCACTTGAAAGTGAGAGGCTTTACCAAGCATCACAAAGCGAAGATATTGTTTATAATTGAATAAACTTAAAATGAAATTTACAAACTTTATAAATTATTTTTCCTCGCCAAGAATTGGTAGATATATGGTTGCCTGCTGCAACGATAAAAAAAAATGTGCTGAGTTATATAAATCCAATCTAAAGTTAGCACAAGCCTTTCACCCTTTATTGGGCATATTAGAAGTAGTTTTAAGAAATGGGATTAATGACCAACTTATACTCCATTTTTTGGATGAGAACTGGATAATTAATCAAAAGAATGGATTTATGATTGACCCAATTCTGACACATACAGACAAAAGAACAGGACTGATTGAGACAAATAGATTCATACTAAATTCTGTAAAAGGTGTAGAGAGAAAATTAAGGAATAGAGGAATTAGTATTACAAGTGGTCGAATAGTAGCAGAACAACCTTTTGGTTTTTGGACAGACCTTTTTGAAAATCATCATTATAAAATTTTAATGGGTAGACCCATAAAGCTTTTCAAAAATCTCCCTCCAAGATTTGGGAGAACAGAGGTTTTGCATGAGCTATCAAAAGTTAGACGATTTAGAAATCGTATCAACCACAATGAACCAATATGTTTTGTTGGAACTTTCATTGATTTCTCACAAACTCTTGTTGTTTATCAATCAATATTAAATCTTTTGAACTGGATTAATCCTGAACTAATTGTTTGGATAAAGGATATTGACAAAATAAATCCTATGCTAATAAAATTGCAAAGAGTTTAGCTAATTTCATTAAGATTTGAATTTTGAAATTGTATTTAAAAGAGAGGATTCAGATTTTCTTCTATCATAAAAATAATAAATTGAGACTTTTTTATGAAATTTTCAAATCATATAATAAATAAAATAAATAAAATAAATAAAATGGAGATATCAGCATTAACGAGAAGTGTAGTAAAGAGTAATCATGCGGTGATTGCACCCGATGGATATATTAATAGTAATGTACCTGGATGGACAGATTGTACAGTGAATGTGATTATTAATGAGGCAATGGGTGCTAAACTGTGTCAGACGATTATCACTGCAAAGACAAATTGTGAGCTTGTAGGAACAACTAAAGAGTCGCAAATATTCTTTTATATCATCAGTGGGGAATCGAAAGCAACGGTAAGTGACGAGACTAAGACATTGACAAAAGGACAATTTGTTTATGTGCCAATTGGAAAAGAATATGCTTTTAGCGAAATAGCTGAGGGTACACAGATTCTTACCTTCCATAAGGTGTATGAACATCTTGCAGGATATAGTGTTCCTTCAGTGTTGTTTGGTGATGCAGCAAATGTTCCTGGTCCTTCATATCTAGGAGATGATGCATTGCGTTTACAGGTTTTATTACCCGATGAATTAACTTTTGATATGGCTGTCAATATCTTCACGTATGATAGTGGGGGGCATTTGCCAATGGTAGAAACTCATATCATGGAACACGGATTATTGTATTTACAAGGGCAGGGCGTTTATATGCTTGACCATCAATGGTATCCTATCAAGAAGGGAGATAGCATTTGGATGGCACCATATTGTCAGCAATGGTTTACCGCAATGGGTAAGGAACCTGCGGTGTATATTTATTACAAGAATGTGAATCGTTTTCCGACGGTGATATAGGGTGCAGGTTTCAGGATACAGGATACAGGATGGAGGTAAATGGTATAAAGGGTGTGGATGTTCTTCCCTGAAAAATATCTTGTAGATAACCTGCATATAGTGCTAATCATATATATTGGAAAACTTAACCAATTGAAGGGAACTAATGTCTTTTCCGAATCCTATCATTTAATTGCTTGCAATGCAAATTGTTTTTGTTTAGACTGAAATAAAGATCATTAGTCCGCAAACAATCTATTGACTGAACTTGTGTTTAATTGTTTTTCCCTGGTTGCTTATGTGTTAGAACCTACTCAATTGTCACAATTACATTAATTATCATTCCATTTTACTTAACGTTCAAAACTAATAGGGGATTTTGTATTATTTTTCGTAATCAACAAAGATGATGGTAAGTGATAAGTTGACATTTCTCTGTTCGATCTACACTATTCAAATCATCAATCAGCCCTTAGGGTGCATAAAAGTTTTTCGCTTAAAGAGTTTCGTGGAGACACGAACCTCGGCAGTCTGCCTCGCGGTGATGTCCTCACGCAGCGAAAAACTTTTATGCACTCAGCCCTAACTATAGAATTGTAAATAATATAAAGCATATATGAAATGGAATTTAATGGTTTTTGTAGGGATGATTTGCGTGGCATCCGTGAACGCCACTTTTCAGCCTAAGTTTTCTACAGCAGGATTCTACTCTTTAGAGGGTACGGGAAGAACAGCCTATTCGATGAATATTGCATGGCGTTTTGTAAAGAAAGACGTTAAAAACGCTGAATCAATCAGTTTCGATGATACGAAATGGGAAGTTGTCTCCTTGCCGCATGGTTTGGAATACCTTCCTGTCGATGCAAGTGGTGGAGTAAACTATCAAGGACCTGCTTGGTATAGGAAACACTTTACTCCCGATGATGCCTTGAAAGGCAAGAAGGTATTCCTGCATTTCGAAGCTATCATGGGCAAGTGTAAGGTGTGGGTGAATGGACAAATGGTAACGGAACATTATGGTGGTTACCTACCTGTTATTGCAGATATATCGAATAACCTTAAATGGGGGGAGGATAATATTATTGCAGTTCGTGCGGATAATAGCAATGACCCTCTTTATCTACCTGGCAAGCCTCAAAACATGCTCGACTTCTGTTATTTTGGAGGAATTTATCGGGATGCATGGTTGGTCGTACATAATAAC